>PKCQ01000241.1 GCA_002862265.1 Planctomycetaceae bacterium
GCTAAAAACAACAACAAAAAATAAAAGTGGTCCGAAATAGTCCCGTATCCAACGAAATGGGCTGAACAATTGTCCATGTGGAACAAAATTTTGCTACGGAACTTTTTCAAGGGCTCCTGGGCCCTAAACACTCAAGCAATTGCATCAGAGGCGTGCGATCCATTAGCTCGGACCAGTCGGTTTCTGATTTTGCATCGCCCGCAAGAGTGGAGCCATTGACCATATCGCCTAGGTCTGCCATGCGTTGTTTGGCTTCATTGAAGGATTGTATAGATCCGACCTTGGAGTTTGCGGCCGCTCTAGCGAAAAGCTCTCGCGCAACAGGAGCACTCTTCTTAAATCGAACGTCATCGTTGGGATAAATCTCAATAATGCCAAACAGCAATGCCTGTAACGAGAACTCACGGCGAGCGGAATTAAATCCACCACCAGCAAACGCAGTTGGGGTAGTCACGATCTTCCCCAATCGCAATTTTGAAGACTTCACATGATCTTCTAGTGACTCGGGACTGATCAACTTGTGCCAAGCCATCGGATCGGCACTGTCGGAGCTGGTTCCCGATTCACCGGCGGTGGTTCCAGAATTGCCCGCTAACGCGATTAGCTGTTGCTGCGACTTGGGCAACTCGCCCTTGAGTACAATTCGCACATCGGTGAAGAAAATACCATCAAACTCTTTGTCATCAAACTTTGGAGCTTTGGCCCGAATCGGTTTTCGTTTCTGTGCACGTAGCGAACTCGGCATCGCGATGAGCGCAACAACACAGAAAATCGGGAGTAGCATAAACCTTTGAGCCATGACTGCGTTCCGTCCAAAAATTTGGGAATGACGATTGTTTCGAACGAGTCGGCGAACTTCTGTGAACGCCGCTTACTTAGTTTACTCGCAAGATGTCATTGAGGCTGCATGGTGAGGCTACCCAAAGCGTTGTTTCTATGTCTCCAGCGCAGTAAGAGTAGCGACAAAGGCCACTTTGCCCCTCAAAAGTAGTGCGATCGTCAGATTCTGCGCAATCATCTGCCAAGCCGCGACCTGCAGAGTTTTCCAAGGATTTCCGCTTGGCTTGGGAAAACGTCGCGCCGATAGGGAACATGTTCAGCGTTGTAGTGAGCTATCCGATGATGGTGCGCTGAATCAGCCAATCGCTGCGCGGACAGTTGCCATCACCAGGTTCGCCAAATGATAAGCTGAAGGATAGCTCGCACCAAGGAAGGGATCGAGGTCATCACACAAACTTAAATCTCCAAAACATCTTCTTGTAACTCCCCTGCTCTTCTTCGGCAGCCTACCGTACCGAGAATTCGCTACGGATTGATGGAAGGCGGTGCATCTGTCTGCATAATCGCGTCGATCATCCTTGGACAAAAAAGAAAACTGGGAACGCAAGAGACGAAGGCCTAGGGCGCTTCTCGCAAGTTCGATCGTGGAGTGTTTTTGTTTGGACCACCCTTGATGAATAGGCATCCTGACAATGGTAGCAAACGCTAATCCTCATTTCCTACTCTTTTGCGATGCTCAATGTTCTTCGCACAAGTCCAGCCTCGAATCGGATTCTGGCGAATTTCGCGGCAAATGGCATTTCATTCTAGAACGTCTCGACTCGATTGAATCGGACGTGCGTTTGGAGGCAGCCGACACGGAGCTGGTGGAGACTCAGGAACGCGCAGCGTTGCTATCGGTCGTAAGGGGACTAGAAGCACTGGAGCAGCCCAGCAAGGTTACTTTGGTAACCACTAGCCGTTACGTCTCACGTGGCCTTCGATACGGCTTGAATTCTTGGCGCGACTCCGGATACAAATGGGAGCGTTTTGGGGTTCAGACACCGATCAGAAACGCCGATCTATGGCAACGTATTGATCAAGCTTTGGCCTACCACGGCGTACAGTGCAAGTTGCTTCAGGGGGACCAATCCAGCTCCCCAATTCAGCAGCTCTTGTACCCCGACCCTTATTTTAGCTCTGATTTGGAGCAGCATTTCGAACCAGTAGACGCGACGGTAACTTCCTACCAACCTGCGGACCACTCGCATTTTCCAGCTGGAAGTGACAGTCGAAGGTCTCGTCAGGGAATTCGCTTGCTAACCAACAAGTTAGCGACCGGCTGGAAGAGCTGGTGGGGCGGCCAGAGTCGTTCGCCTGCCTGGGCCAGCGGCTGAGATTGCTGGATTACAAAAATCAATACAGCCGATCATTCGCAATCATGAACTCTAAGACTATAACATTCGGAGAGAAGCTCAGTGAGAACCCAACTTTCCATGCACGGCGTGAGCAGTTTGGTGCAAGGCAATTTGGAAAATCCTGCCCAAATGCTGGGAGCTCATCCCATCGAGTCGGAACAGGGAACTGCGGTTTCCGTTCGGGCCTTCCTGCCGGATGTCAGTCAAGTATGGTTGGTCGAGAACGAGACCAACAATGCGCTGCCCATGCGTCGCATCCATCCAGGCGGATTTTACGAGGCCATTTGTTCCAAGGCGTCTTCTCGCAACTACCGCCTGAGAATTGCTTCCAAGCACGGTGACATTCAAGAAATGCAAGATCCTTATAACGTTGAGTCCTACCTTACAGAGTTTGATCTATTCCTGTTTGGCGAAGGCCGAAACTGGCAGATCTACAATAAGTTGGGAGCACACACCCGCGCTGTTGATGGTGTCAGCGGAGTCAACTTCGCGGTTTGGGCCCCAAATGCCGAAAGCGTTCAAGTCATCGGAGACTTTAACGGCTGGGATGGCCGCCAGCACGCGATGAAGAAACATGTTTCAGCGGGCGTCTGGGAACTGTTCATTCCGAATTTGGCGGCAGGCGAAAAGTACAAATACCGTGTCAAAATGCACGGCGGTCACAGCGTCGACAAGGCAGATCCCTACAGCTTCCACGCCGAGCTGCCACCTCGCACCGCTTCGATCGTCACTGAGCTGAATCAGTATGAGTGGCAAGATTCATCATGGTTGGAACGGCGGGCCGACAGCGACCCGCTGTCGAAGCCGATGAACACCTACGAACTGCACCTAGGAAGTTGGCGCAGAGATCCAGAAGGCCATCACGGCTGGATGAATTATCGCGAGATCGCGCATCAATTAGTTGATTACTGCAAGAAGCTCGGCTTCACGCACGTTGAACTCATGCCGATAAGCGAGCATCCATTTACGGGGTCCTGGGGTTATCAAACCGTCGGCTACTTTGGTGTCACGAGTCGTTATGGTTCCGCCGAGGACTTTATGTACTTCGTGGACCACTGCCACCAGCACGACATCGGTGTCATCCTTGACTGGGTTCCTGCTCACTTCCCCAAAGACGAGTTCGGACTGCGTTCATTCGATGGCTCGGCTCTGTATGAGCACTCTGATCCAAGGCAAGGCGAGCATCCGGACTGGGGCACGATGATCTTTAATTACGGACGTAATGAAGTCCGTAATTTCTTGATCGCCAACGCCCTATTCTGGTTCGACAAGTATCACATCGATGGTCTGCGCGTAGACGCCGTGGCCAGCATGCTGTACCTCGACTACAGCCGTAAAGACGGTGAGTGGATTCCCAACGCCCACGGTGGACGAGAAAATCTGGACGCGATCCACCTGCTCCGTGAGTTCAACGAACAAGCCCATGCTCAGTTCCCTGGCATCCTTACCTTGGCGGAAGAATCGACTTCGTGGCCTGGAGTAAGTCGGCCAACCAGCCACGGCGGACTTGGCTTCTCCGCTAAGTGGAATATGGGCTGGATGAACGACACCTTGCGTTACATGCGTAACGAACCTATCCATCGGCAGCACCATCACAATGAGCTGACTTTTAGCTTGATCTACGCCTTCACTGAGAACTTTACATTGCCGCTATCCCATGACGAAGTCGTTCATGGCAAAGGCTCATTGATCGGGCAAATGTCTGGTGACATGTGGCAAAAGTTTGCCAACCTGCGGCTTCTTTATTCCTATATGTGGACACACCCAGGTAAGAAGTTGCTGTTCATGGGCAGCGAGTTTGCTCAGTGGAGTGAGTGGAATTACGACGCAGAGATCCAGTGGGATTTGCTCGGCTGGGACACGCATCAAGGTGTTCAAAAGCTCGTTGGCGACTTGAACCAACTTGTCTATAATGAGCCCGCTCTGCACGAGCTCGATTTTGATGGTTCTGGGTTCGAATGGATCGACTGCATGAACTACCAAGAGAGTATCATCAGTTTTGTTCGAAAGGCCCGCGATCCGAGCGACTTCCTAATCGTCACCTGCAACTTCACTCCGGTTCCCCGCGAAGGGTATCTAGTTGGTGTTCCTGAACAAATCGCTTACCGCGAAATCTTCAATAGCGATTCCGAATTCTACGCAGGCAGCAACCTTGGAAATGCTCCTGTAATTGAAGCGAGCGATCTCTCGCATCATGGTCGGCCCGCGTCTGTGAAGCTCACGCTACCACCGCTGGCAACAGTCGTTCTCAAACCGCAACGCTAAGTCAGCGGAGGACTCATACGACAGCGGGGCCGCACCTTCGGAGATCCCCCGCGTGGGCGAGTTATTTGGATCGCGATTAGAGGCCGCCACACAAACTCACCTACGAGGAGGTCTTGGTGCTCTTACTTGTACACTTTGGCGAAAATAAGATATCCAAGGAGCGACATAGGTATTTAGCCGTCGCCAGATCGAGGACGTTGAACTATATCGGTCCTCCCAGCGTCGGCACTGCTGCATTGCTTACCGCTTGGAAGAATGCGACAATTCCGAGCGCTAACCAGACTTTGCCTCTTGCTGCGACTGAGGCTTTGATGGTCGACCGACCAAAGTTCCAAGAGCATGCGAGAGACAACGGAATAAGAAATTGACCGGCGTCATGAGCTCCATGCTCTCCGCCAACGTTTCCATGGTGCTCACGTCAGCTCAGTCGGGGAGCGGCACGATCATCAGCCCAACAATCGCCATTCCCATGTTTTCCGAGCTGCCCACGATCACTGCAGAGAGGACGGCCAGAATTCCCTACAGGATCTGACTCATGGTATTGGGCGTTGTCTTCGCAAAGCCGTCGATGGAGTCTTCGCCGGGCTTAAAAGGGTAAGAAGATAGCTGAGTCGTCATTCATAACTCTCAAAATTCGTTGGTCCGCAAGACTATCGGATCTCGGGACAATTCTCTACCACTAAAGGGACACGGTAGTTGGTGAGAGGAAACTCGAGCGGTCACAATTTCACGGTTACGCCCTGGCACAGCTATAGCCGCTGGCGTGCGCCAGCAGACAAATTAGCCGGTTATCCGAAAACCACGAAGCCTCTCAAGAGAAACCCTACCTCGAGGCCACAGCACCGACCAGATTTTTCAGAAGGGGCTGTTTGGTCAGGACGCCTTGTCACTGCTACAAGGCTCCACTGCAACACGGAATACCCCGCGCGGAAAATCGCGGAGAGAGCGGTTGATGTTGCCAAATTGGGGGGGCAATGATAGATTTGGCCCAAACTGCTCGCGATGCGCAATGCCAGCATAGAGTGCTTTCGGACTCGTTCTGAGACTTCCGGCGATTCTCACGTCGGCAGACAACCGATAAGCCACTTATTCTAAACTTGCGCTGGGACAAAATTGCACGACGTGTGTCGTGCTCCCTCCGCCGAATTCACCTTTATTTTTATTGGGTTCCTCAGGATTTCGGAGCGAATCTAGTGGCTCGTCGCCCATGATATTCACGCACAACGAAATCGGAGGATTTTAGAACAAGTATGGTCAACCGTAACCTCATTCGCTCACTCGAAGACGACACACTATCCAGCGATCTGGACGCCATCCTCACCGAAGAGGCAATGGACGAACTGATTCCCGAAATCGTTGGCGAGCTGAACTCACAATTCGACGTCAATCAAATCGTCGAAGGCAAAATCGTAGAAGTCAACGGCGAATACGTTGTCATCGACGTCGGCTTTAAGAGCGAAGGTGCAATTAATGTTAATGAATGGGCGGAAGATGAAGAGCCGCCTGCAATCGGTCAGACAGTCAAAGTTCTCATCGAAGAGATGGAAGACTCGTTAGGGCCGGCCAACGATATCCACGGCATGATCGCCCTCAGCAAGCAGAAGGCTGAGAAGATCCTGGAGTGGGAAGAGATGATGAAGACAGTCAGCGAGGGCCAAGTGGTCACCGGTACTGTCGAACGCAAAATCAAGGGCGGACTCTTGGTCGACATTGGCGTCAATGTCTTCTTGCCTGCTAGCCAGGTAGACATTCGTCGTCCGAACGACATCGCAGACTACATCGGGCGCGTCGTTCAATGTGAAGTTTTGAAGATCGATGAGGCACGACGCAATATCGTCGTCAGCCGCCGTTCGCTGATCGAGAAGCAGCGTGAAGAAGATCGCGAACACTTGCTCGGCGAATTGGAAGCTGGGCAACTTCGCAACGGTGTAGTCAAGAACATCGCCGACTTCGGTGCATTTGTTGACCTCGGCGGAATCGACGGTCTATTGCACATCACCGACATGAGCTGGGAACGCATCGGACACCCATCCGAAATGGTTTCCATCGACCAAGAGATTGAAGTCAAGGTCCTGCAGATCGATCGCGAGAAGCAAAAGATTGCTCTCGGGTTGAAGCAGAAGGACAAGAACCCATGGGAAAACATCGAAGAAAAATACCCCGTTGGTACCGTCGTCAAGGGCGAAGTGGTCAACGTGATGAGTTATGGTGCCTTCGTCAAGCTTGAGCCTGGCATCGAAGGCCTGGTGCACATCAGTGAAATGTCTTGGACACGTCGTATTAATCACCCGAACGAGCTGGTTCAAACGGGTGACGAGATTGACGTCAAGATTCTCGGTGTCGACCCAGCTGGACAGCAGCTCTCCCTCGGCATGAAGCAAACTGTTGCTAATCCATGGGACGAAGTCCTCGACAAGTACCCCAAGGACAGTGAAGTCGTAGGTCGCGTTCGCAACTTGACCAACTATGGTGCTTTCATCGAACTTGAGCAAGGCATCGACGGTCTGCTGCACGTTTCGGACATGAGCTGGACTCGCAAGGTCAGCCACCCAAGCGAAGTTGTCGAGAAGGGCCAAGAGATCAAGTGCCGCGTTCTTTCGGTCGATCAAGACCGTCGTCGTATCGCATTGGGTCTGAAGCAACTCGACTCTGATCCTTGGGCAACCACCATTCCAGAAAAATATCAGCCTGGTCAACTCGTCAAGGGTGCGGTCACCAAGATCACAAACTTCGGTGTCTTCATCGGCCTCGAGGATGGCTTGGAAGGTTTGCTGCACATCTCGGAACTCTCTGATGACAAAGTCGAGAACCCGGAAGAGTTGGTCAAGGTTGGCGACGAGCTGGAAGTCAAGGTCTTGCGAGTCGACAGCGACGAGCGAAAGATTGGCCTTTCTAAGAAGCGAGTCGACTGGGCAGAAGATCAAGAGCAGGAAGCTGCGAAGGAAGAAGCTCGACAAGCTCAGCAAGAAGCTGCTGGCAAGATGAACCCAGAAGAACTCAAGGGTGGCCTTGGTGGTGGCGGACCACTCATCGCTCCTCCAACCGCTGCTGCCGAGCCCGAAGCTCCAGCTGAAGAAGCCAGCGAAGGCGATGCCGAAGCCGCTGAGTAGTTGACTGATAGCAATTAACAATCTGAGATTTCAAAGCTCACTTCCGATCCGGAAGTGAGCTTTTTTTGTTTGCATGCGGGTCACAGACAGCAGCAAGTGAAGACTTCTGGAGTGAAGTATTCGATTAACTGAGTAACTGCGCAGGATTGCTAAATCTTCAAGAATCGACGGCGTTTTCCTCCGGGCAGCTCCTATTCGCTTGTCTTTGCTTCCTTGAACAGCTCTTCTCTCGCTTGTTGAGAAGTCGAAGAAACAATGTCTTTTGGCACTGCGTCACTCCGAGTCCAACGTCGTATATATCTTCCTTCCTGTTGTAATGGGATACGCTTTCCCATAGCCAACCCTTGGTAGCGTAACGACTGCCCACCAAAGCGAGTCAAGCACAGACGAAAAAACTTCGATTGCTTGTGGCGTTCGCACTGATAGGTACCAGCCGCAGTAAGAAAGAGGAGAATCGCAAAGGCAACTCCGAATAGAATTAGCTCCTCCTTCGCGAGAGGAAACGCGCGACGGAACCGACCTATTGCCGCGCTGTATCAAGCTAGTTTCAAGAGTTGAAACAGTCGCAGCAGCTCGTAAGTCGCTCCAATTTCTTGCAATTGACTTCTGAGCCTCTCCAGCACGATACCTTCAATTCGATTGTCTCAATGCCTAAGCCCTTCAAGTCAAGCGAATCCGAGATTTTAAGGAATCCTGGCGAACCGCAATACAGAAGGCAGGGAATTCTGGCGCATCCAGCGAAGAGTGAACGGAGGAATCATGGTGAATCCCGCTACTACTCAAGTTAGCTCTTTGGCAGGGAAGACACCTGCGGTCGGTGGACTTCGAAAGTTGGTCTCGGCAATAAACAGTGCACCGGCATCGGGGGCCCCCGCTCGACGCTCCTCGGGCATATATTCGACCGCTGTTGTAATGATGAGCTTTACACTGCCATCACTCATGGGCAACAAAAGTGGGCAGGTCGCTTGAGGGCTGCCTGGCGTCTGCCAAGTGTGTTCGTGCACTCCGTTGTGTAAACTGTATTGCCGGGTTTCTCCCCATTCAGCTTCGTTCGGGTTGTAGAAGCTAATGATGATGCTCTGCTCATCGGGAGTCATCGTCATGCCATCGGGCACTGCCGGCAAATCGTTTAGATCAACTACGATCTCTGCCTCACCGAGCGTTCCTGCTTTCAAATCGATGGAGTAACGCACGACTTTCTTTGTCGGGGAGTCGATGTCGATCAAAGAACATCCGCCATTACCGGTGTGGATGACATCTTTTCCGTTACTGCAGACCTGATCATTCCGCAGCTGAATCAGTTGCTTGGATTCGCCTTGGTATAGGTAGAGACCAGCTTTGGCAGTTTTGAATTCCAAATCCTTCGTGCCGAAGACACAATTGAAGCCGATGATCGTCCCGTCGTTGACGATGGTTCCTTCGACGCCAGCATCGATCTGATCGTTCAGCACTTGCCAACTTCCGTCGTTGCAATTGAATAGTCCTAGCTGCCGTTCGGCTCCAACTAAGAATGATCCTTCCACATCCGTTGGTTTCGCGAAACCGGGGCGGCCCGGCAGCTCGAAATTCTGGTTTTGGCGACTCTCGACGTCAAAGATATTCAGCGAACCGCGGGTACCGTTTGGGCCATGCTGTATCGCGACCCATGAAAATTTACCCGGCGACATGTAGGTAGGACCTTCAGGCAAGAACCGATGTTCCTCCGAGTCGGGCATGTACAAGACTTGGGCGATGGTATCTTTGGTCATTCCCGCAGTTCTTTTTGAAGTTGCATAAGTTACGAAATAGCGTTCGGTAAGGCTATCGTGACCGCTGTCCTTTGTCCACACAGGCACGAAGTCGCCCAGCGAGAAGCAAAGATTCAACTTGCTGAATTAGTCGAATCGCTTGCGCAGCGGTGCTCTCGCTGACAACCGTGGCGAACGCCGATGCGACTGAAATCTCGAGCCCTCGACCTGGTTTGCCGCGTTGGAAGCAGATCAGATCCCCTTTTCAGCCCATGGAGTTTTGCTACTTTGAAGGCTCGAGGCGAGGAGAATCATCGCGTCTTCACCACCCGAGGATTTCAGGAAATCAAAATGGCCAGTCCCAAGGTGCTTGTACTACGAGCACCAGGCACAAATTGTGACGAAGAAACCGCATTTGCATTTGAGCGAGTGGGTGCAAGTGTGGTCAGCGTTCACGTGAACGCGTTGATCGAGGATCCCAAGCTCGGCGATGCTTGCCAGATTCTCTGCTTTCCAGGCGGATTTAGCTACGGCGATGATATCGCGGCCGGCCGAATTTTGGCTGGACGGCTAAAAGTGCATCTTAGCGAAATGGTCGAGCAGTTTAGAGACGAGGATCGTCTCGTCCTGGGCATTTGCAATGGATTCCAAGTAATGATGCGTTTGGGCATTTTCTTTCCCAGCACAGTTTACGAGAACGTCGCCGAGAATCCGCCAGCGACGCTTACTTGGAATCGTCAGGCTAGGTTCGAGGATCGGTGGGTGCATCTAAAGAATGAAGAGTCGAATAGTGTCTTCCTTCGGGGTATTGACTCTATGTATTTGCCGATGGCCCATGCAGAAGGGCGATTTGTAATTTCAGATATGGGAAGCACTGAAAAGCTGCTCGTCAACAAGCAACTCGGATTGCGTTATTGCTCGGCGACGGGACAAACTGGCGTAGAGCCATTGGA
>PKCQ01000447.1 GCA_002862265.1 Planctomycetaceae bacterium
GTCGTGGAGACGTCTTGGAGGCGGTTGGCAGCGGTTTGGAGGCGTCGTGGAGGCGTCGTGGAGGCGTCTTGGGTGGTTTTGAAGCTGTCTTTGAAGCGACATCATATCCATTGTTGTTTTCTGAGTGAGTTTGCGTCGTCCTGGAGGTCGATAGTTACTGATTTTTAAAGTGAAAACGACGTCAAGTTGGATGAAGGTTTTGATGTTATTTCTGGCTGGAAAAAGGTTCGACATGATCCGTGGCATAAAGTCGGACCAAGTCGCGTGTTTAACTGGTTGATTAGCAAGTTGACCAAAGTTGAGTTGCATGACCACAACTGCGGGTTAAAAGCCTATCGGAGTGAGGTCTTAAAGGAGGTCTACCTGTACGGTGAGATGCATCGGTTTGTGCCCGTGCTAGCGGCTGCTCGAGGCTTCAAAGTCTCTGAGGTCGTGATCCAACATCAGCCTCGCGTCCATGGTGTCTCGAAGTATGGTTTCGAGAGATTCGTTAAGGGCTTTTTGGATCTGCTGACCGTTTATTTCTTGACTGGCTACGGAAACCGTCCGCAGCATCTGCTAGGCACGATCGGCCTTTCGATATTTCTTCTCGGTACGGGCGGTCTGGCTCTGCTAAGCATGTGTTGGGTCATGACGCGTCTGTTGTTCCAAGCAGAAAATTGGATACATCTGCATGATCGTGCAATCTTCTATTTCTGTATTTTGGCTTCTCTTTTTGGAGCGCAGTTGATTTCCATCGGCTTTATTGCAGAGTTGATCACTGCTCAGAATCGCCCTGGGCGAGAACCTTATTCCATTGAGACCGATACGCATGACGACCTCGTCCAAGAACAAAGCTGAAGTTCCTGCAGGCAGTGGTGGGAACGATACAGGCAAGGTCGCCTCGGTTGGTAAGGGCCGGTGGTTCATTTACATCGTGATTTTCCTCGCGGCGATGATGCAGTTGGTTCGTATTTATCAAGTGCGATCCAAGAATGGTGATGTCCCTTTTCATAGCGCGAACGACCGTAGCCGTTGGTGCACCATCGAAAGCTTGGCGACGACTGGTGGCTATGAGATAGATCATCTGCTTTTCACGGATGAAACTCAGGGGAAAAGGACTCCTTGGGCCTCGATCGATATGGTCCGACACCGCGGTCGTGATGGCATGTTGCACTATTATAGTAGCAAGCCACCACTACTTCCTACTCTCTACGCGGGCGTGTATTGGTGTTTGAAAAAAGTGACCGGCATGGACTTGATCCGCGACACTTTTGATGTCGCCAGGATCATGCTGGTGCTGGTCAATTGGATCCCGCTCTTGATCTTCTGGATTTTCTGGCTTCGGAGTTTCGCTGGTGATGGCCAGAGCAGCTGGTCGGCTCTGGTGCTGAGTATCTTGCTCGGGTTTGGGACTTTTCTCTCAACCTTTGCGTCAACTTTGAACAACCACTTGCCTGCCGCGATTGCCGTGGGAATCTCAGTGTGGTGCTTGAACAAGATCCTGGTCACCGGTGATGCGAGGCTGCGATGGTTTGCGTTGGCTGGACTGTGTACGAGTTTCGGAGCGGCGAATGAGCTGCCAGCACTGAGTTGGGTGGCTGCGGCCGGAGCAATGTTGCTAATCGTCGCGCCGTTGAAATTTGTTTTAGGATACTTGCCGGCGTTGTTGCCAGTTTTGATTAGCTTCTTTGGCTTCAATTATCTGGCTCATGACGAACTCTCTCCAGCCTACGCACATCGCGATGTGGGCAAAGAGTTATTCTCAGTAGACATTCAGGCTGGGACGAATCATTTGTCTACCGGCTCGCTGATCGGAATGATGCGAGCTAACGGCATCGAGTGTTCAGCGAATTGTTCCGTTCGTGAAGCGAGGAGGCCGAGAACGTATGAGCTGTTAGACAACGAGAATCAGCGGCAGTTCGCCCTGAGGCTTTCTGCGGATGAGACAAAGCTGACGGCCTATGAGTGGGGCGACTGGTACGATTATCCAAAGAGCTACTGGCTACCTGGAAAGAAGCAAGGTGTCGACAAAGGAGAACCAGACCGTGGAACCTACATCTTTCATTGCTTGATCGGTCATCACGGAATTTTCAGTCTCACGCCGTTCTGGCTAATCAGTTTGTTTGGCTTGGCTTATGTGTTTCATGAGCGTTCGAGCATCAACTTCTTCCGTGATCATCGCTGGATGCTTTGCCTAGCGATATTTGTTACATCGGTCGTCGTCATCGGCTTCTACCTTAGTCGCAGTTTAGAAGATCGCAACTATGGCGGCGTTACGAGTGGTTTTCGCTGGACGTTTTGGATGATCCCGCTGTGGCTGTGGCTTGCCCGGGCAGCCTTAGCCAACATCGAGTCAGCCTTCTGGCGGCGATTCACCGAGTTGCTTGTCCTGTTGAGCATATTTTCGGCCAGTTATCCATGGGCAAATCCTTGGACCACACCTTGGCCCATGCAGCTCGCCGAGCATTGGGGCTGGATCCGCCCGTCATAGCGTCCCACGCTCGGCGAGACGCTGGTGCAACAATGACTGGCCGCGAGAGATTGCTCTAGGAGCGAATTACTCTATTTCTGGGTACTACTGCGAGCTGCAGTGCGTTTGGACTGCAGTTCTTCGGTGAAGCGGCCGTCGTAGTTGAGAGAAGTGTCCGCGCCACGGAACCCTACGACTTCTTCTTGCCAATCGAGATTCTTGCTGATCAAACGACCACGATCGATGTCGAACTTGATTTTGCCTTGGCTAAGTTGTTGGATCAGCTGAGCTCGAACCGCTTGTTCTTTCACCGGAGTGAGTACTTCGGTTCGAATCAGCAGTGTTGCCACGCCAGTTGCTACTTTGTCCAGTGTATACACCTCACGGACCTTGATGCGTTTCTGCTTTCCGCTCTCCAGCTTGACTCGGATCTCTCGTGGTACACTCCAGCGTTCGCCAACGGCAATTGGATCTTCGGACAACGGTAGAGTCAGCTCGCCCATTCCCAGCTGAGGAGTTTTCAGCTCTTTGTCGCGACTGATGACTTGTCCGTGTGAGTTGATCGTAATCGTCGCCAAAGTCTTGCCGATCGTTTCTGCAACGGGTTCGAACATCTCCGGGACCTCGCTCCCCGCTGAGCTGTCATATTCGATGCTTTCACCTTGACCAACCGATTGAGTCAATTTTACCGAGTTGATCCGGTATTCAAATGTCATCTCGCCCTTTGCGTTTACTTCAGTGACTTCCCAGACCTTCTCGCTGGTGGTGGTTGATGAGCTGACCTCGTCTACATTTTGCATTCGAGTTCGGGTTTCAGCGCGGTGCACAACTTTTGAGATAAGTTGTTCTCCTTGGGAGAGTTTGTACTGCAAGTGGTACTTCTCTCTCTTTTCCTGCGCTAGTGAATTCGCAGAAAGGAACGCCATGCTGAGAAACGCGAGAGTGTAGACCGATGCAATAGATTGGAAACTTCGCAACATCGTGGCCTCCTTGCCTAGATCCTGTAGTTTGTAGAATTGTTCTATGATTTGCGGACTCGCGGGTTGCTTCCCCAGCCGAGTTTGTCACGCAGAGTTCGGTATTCGTTGTTGGATGGAAATCTCACCATTTTGAAGGAGAGCGGTGCCTGCGAGATGCGGAAACTGTCTCCCTCTCCCAGCGTGCCTAGCACACGTCCATCGACGACGGCTGAGACCGATTCGTGGCCTTGCCGAACGAACATCTCGAAGACTCGATCTGCTCGATCCACAACTGGCCGCATTGTCAAAGTGTGGGGACTGATGGGGCTGATCACGACGGCTTGCAATCGTCTATGGAGAATGGGACCTCCAGCCGACAAATTGTGAGCCGTGGACCCAATGGGAGTACTCACGATCAGCCCATCGCAGTGGTAAGTAGATGCCAATTGCCCATCCACGTAAAGATCGATCTCTAGGATCGAAAATGGCGCGCCGCCCAAAATGGAGGCTTCGTTAAGAGCAAGCTGGGTCATCGGCTCAGGCGATACCGGCTTGCCGTCACGCAGCAACTCGCACTGCAACATCACGTGGTCGTCGACCGGGTACTCACCGCGACATATCTCTGGCCAGTACTCTTGCAGCTCTTCAGCGCCCAATGCCGCCAAAAAACCTAGCCTGCCCAAGTTGACTCCTACAACAGGCAGTTGCTTGGATCTCATCCGCCGGGCGGCAGACAAAATGGAGCCATCACCACCAAGTACGACTACCAAATCAATGTCCGAGTCGTCGAAATGATACTCCTCGTTCCGATCCACCAAGACAGATTCCGCAGAGCTTGCGAGTATGGACTCAATGTGGTTCACTGCCTCTGCGACTCGCGGCCGGTTCACTGATGCGAGAACTAGTACACGGGGGCGGCGTCCTTCAGCGATCCATGGAGCGGTGTTTGTCATTCTTGGGTTCCGCAAAGTTATGGATCGCTCGGCTTGGTTTGCCCTGGCAGGTGAGGTTTGCACTGGGATCCCTATGCTACCACTTCCGGGATGTTGGAAACAGTGAATGGAGGCAATGGTTGTCTAGGTTGCTCTATCTTTCTTCTCGAGAAATTCTCATTGCGAACCCCGAGCCAGAGACAACTGGGCAGGCAAGGAAGCGTTGGCTCTTCACCCTATCAATTGCCCGATAATAGATCATGGCGTCAAAGATCAGGATTTCTACTTTGATACCTCGTCAACTTTTCTAACCATGTTATTACTTTTCGTATCGGCTCGTACGTTTGCCGGTAAACCCCTCAAGGAAATAGGTGAGCTCGACTTTCTGTTGGTTACATTCCAAGGACCGCGCCTGCTTACGTTGGAAGAACTTGACCTGGGCTATCCTGGCACTGAATGTGCGGTTTCGAAGACATTCAGTTGGGCAGTCGGCAAAACAGCGCGTAATGGTTAGGTGTCGATTGAAGTAAACGACAAAAAGGTCGATACGGAGTTGACGATCATCTCTTGCGATAGTCTGACTGGTGCGATCTTTTCTAGAGATTCCTCCAGCATAGCGCTGAATTCAAGTCGCGAATTATCGAGTTGCCAAAGGAGAATACGTGGCGGGCACGGTGACCGAGACGCCCAAAAAAGATGGATGGATATCGACGATGCAATATGCGTTTAAGATAGTTGGTCCCAACGTGCGTTTTACTCAGCTAGCTCATATCTACACCGCGGTGAAAGGACGACTGATGCGGCGCAGGTTGTATTTAGGCGCGTGAAACAAAAGTAGTCCGCTTCAGCTCTAATGCAGCACACGAGCGACGGCTTCCGGTGAAAGGATCTGTTTCTCTGTCTCAGAATCGGATCGCTGGTAAGCAGTTCGTGCATTTTTGCCTGATTCTCTTCGTGATCAAACTCCAGCCCGATCAGAGCACGTCCGACTCGTTCACCTGTGTAGAGGTAGTTGAAATAGCAGACATTGGCGAGATGCTCGATGCGTTCTAGGAACTCGTGCAGTGCTCCCGCACGCTCGGGGAATTCGTAACGCAGCATCATTGGCAAATGGAACAGAGCTGGATTGTATTGAACCACTCGGAAATGGATATCTTCTCCACTCGAGACATCCTCCACCGTGATGCCAGCTTCGATGCACTTTACACTGACATGTTTTAGAACGGCTGCAGGAGCGTCCAGACCAATGATAGGGCAGGCACGATCTACGTGTGATTTGCCGTACTGAAACTCGACGATATTGCAGTCCGCTAACGCATCCCGCAGCAGCCACAGCATGGCTCCAGGCTTCTCGGGAATCTCAAATCGCAAGTGCCTGCGGAACTCTCCGCCAATTCCTGCTTCTGCTGCGATAACGGCAAGCTGCGAGAAGTCCATGTTAGCGCCGCAAGTTATGGTCAGCACTCGTTTGCCATCCAGCCGCTCTTTATGCGCTAGAAGTCCTGCGAGTCCAAGTGCTCCAGCAGGCTCGACAATCCGCCTTCGCCAATTCCAGAAACTGCGGATAGCATTGCAGACTTCTTGATTGTTGACCGAAATGAATTCGTCGATCAATTCTTTACATAGCGGGTAGGTAAGCTCGCCTGCTTGTTGGACAGCGGTTCCGTCGCAGAAAATGTCGAGCTCATCGAGCTTAGTGGGGGTTCCGGCTTCGACGGCGGCTTGCATTGAAGCTTGGCCTTCGGCCTCCACTCCGACGATATGTATGTCGGGCATGTAGTGCTTGAGCCAACAAGCTACGGCTGCAGCCATGCCGCCTCCACCGATTTGCAAGTAAGCGACGTCAAAAGGGCCTTTGCCTGACATGACGACTTCATCGGCCAGTGTTCCCTGTCCGCCCATGGTGGCGAGGTCGTCGTAGGGATGAACAAAGGCTTGGTTGTTTTGTTCGCAAAATTCTTTGGCAGCAGCGAAGGCTTGATCGAAGGTATCGCCGACTAGGTGCATAGTGACGCTGTCTCCGCCATGCAACTTCACGGCTTCCTGCTTCATCATTGGCGTGGGACGCGGCATGAAAATAGTCGCGGAACACCCGAGTAGAGCAGCGGATAACGCGACGCCTTGGGCATGATTTCCGGCTGAGGCACAGACGACACCAGCTGTTCGTTGCTTGGTCGATAACTTCGCCATGCAGTTATAAGCGCCACGCCACTTGTAAGCGTGAATTGGAGGTTGGTCTTCGCGTTTGACCCAAACCTCAGCCGAAGTGCCAATGTGCAGTTTCTCCAGCGGCGTTGGTTCTCGCACTGCATAGACGCACTGTCGCGCGAGCAGAATTTCATTGAAAAGTTGATCGCGAAGCGAAGTTGCATTCACCGCTTAGAGCCAGTTGCTAGGGGTTTTGGGCAACCGCAACTTTAGCTTGATAGGCCAGAAACACGCAAGCGTCATTCGTCGCGGGCGAGGTGAAACGGTACCGCCCAAAGCAACTTAGGGAGCAATTGTTGTGACGGCTTTCACCACGACTGCAGTGGATTGCCGTGACGGCGCTTCGCTCGGTAGCGGCCTAAGTATTCAGAGTCAATAAACGCATTACAGCTAGACTTGAACGCTGCTGTTCTCGGCTAGCTCTTGGCAGAGCTCGAAGACGCGGTCGGGAGACATGCCGAAGTCGGCAAGCAGTTCCTTGCGGTCACCGTGCTCTGCAAATTCGTCTGGAATTCCAAGCCGTCGCATGCCGCAGGTGTTCCAGCCTTGGTCACAAGCGAGCTCGAGGACTGCACTGCCGAAGCCGCCCGCGAGGGCGCCTTCTTCCATCGACACCACGAAGCGGCACTTGGTGAATACTTTTTCAAGCAACTCGGTGTCGAGTGGTTTGATGAAACGCGGATTGATCACTGCGACTTCGATACCGATCTCGGAGAGCTTGTCAGCGGCTTCCAACGCCATCTCAAGCATGGGGCCGAGACCAAGTAGGGCGCCGTCCGTGCCCCAGCGAACAATCTGTGACTTCCCAAGTTCAATCGGCTGGTTGGACAAATCGATCTCGGCGGCGGACGCTTTCGGATATCGAATCGCGACTGGTTTGTCACAGTCGAGTGCGAAGTCGAGCATGGCCTTTAGTTCAGCCCCGCTTCCTGGCGCCATTGAGATCATGTTCGGGAAGATGCGGTTGTAGCCGATGTCGAATACGCCATGGTGCGTCGCACCATCGGGGCCAGCTAGACCGGCTCGGTCCATCATCAGCACAACTGGCAAGTTTTGCAGAGCGACTTCCTGAAAAATCTGATCGTAGCTCCGCTGCAAGAAAGTGCTGTATATGGTGACGATGGGCTTACGACCGGTCTTGGCTTGTCCTGCAGCAAAAGCAACGGCGTGCGACTCACAGATGCCAACGTCAAAGAATCGCTTAGGAAATTCTTCACGCACCGGCTCTAGTTTATTGCCTTGGCACATGGCCGCCGTCATCACGGTGACTTTTTCATCTCGTCGCATGGCGTCGCCGATGGCTTCGCGAGCGAAATTGGTATAGGCAGGTGCACTCTTGCTTGGCAAGATCTGAGCCGTTCCGCTCTTGTCTTCGAATGCGGGTGGTGTGTGGAAGAACACAGGATCTTGCTCGGCTGGCTCGTAGCCGTGGCCCTTTTCGGTCACCACGTGCAAAAGTACCGGGCCTTCCTTGTCCTTGACCATCTGCAAGTACTTTTTCAGCAAGCCGATGTCGTGACCGTCGATTGGGCCGACATAGTGGATGCCGAGTTCTTCAAAAAGCATGCCGCCGTGCAGACCAGCTTTAACCCCTTCTTTCATTTGGGCAAGCAGTTTTTCCGCTGGATCACCGAAGACGGGTAGATGGTTGAGGACCTTTACAACTTCGTTTTTCAGACCCGTGTAGAACGGATTGGCCCGGAGACGGTCTAAGTAGTTTGCCACCGAGCCGACGCGTGGACAAATGCTCATCCGATTGTCATTCAGGATGATCAACGCGTTGCTATTGAGTTCACCGGCGTTGTTAAGGGCTTCGAAGACGATACCGGATGGGAAAGCTCCATCACCTATTACCGCTACACTGTGTCGTTCAGGGTGACCGCTAAGATCATCGCCACTTTGCAGGCCGAGCGCGGTTGAGACAGAGCAGCCAGCATGGCCGGTCATGAATAAGTCATAGTCGCTTTCAGCCGGATTGGGATATCCCATCAATCCGCCACGTGTTCGTATGCTAGGGAAATCCTTGAATCGCCCAGTCACCAACTTGTGCGGATAGATCTGGTGCCCCGTATCCCAGATCAGCCTATCTTCGAGAAAGTCAAAAGTGCTATGGAGAGCGAGGCAGAGTTCCACGACGCCGAGGTTCGATGCGAAATGTGCGGTGCGAATATTCAGGAGGCCACACAAGATTTCGCGGATCTCCTTTGCGACTTGCGTGAGTTGCTGATTGCTCATCGAATGCAGGTCTTTGGCTGACTCGATGCCCTCAAGTAACTTAGTCATGCGCTTCAAGATCTCCTCTCGGCGACGAACTTCGCGAGTTCGACGAGGCTTTGGCCCTGGCTTTTAAAAACGGAAACGGATCTAATTGCATCCTCGATCAATTCGTCCGCAAGTTGCTTGGATTCGGCGAGCCCCAACAAGTTGGGGTACGTCAGTTTTCCGTGGTTCTCGTCCTTACGAGTCATTTTGCCCATTTTCTCAGGCGTCGACTCAATGTCTAGACAGTCGTCAACAATCTGAAAGGCGAGTCCGATCGAGCGACCGTAGTCGCCAAGCGTTTCGATCTCCGACTCGCTGGCACCGCCCATCACTCCTCCTAATTGTAAACTCGCGACAATCAGGCCGCCGGTTTTTCGCAAGTGGATCTGCTGTAAGAAATCCGCACTTCGATGATCCGAACTCTCCCCAAATCTTCCTTCGGCAGCCAAATCGTCGGCTTGCCCGCCCACTAAGTGACTGCGACCCGCATATTTTGCCAACAGCCGGCAGCAACGAAAAGCTCGGATTTCTGGCAAGTTCTCGCAAAGTACTTCAAAAGCGAGCATTTGAAGGCTGTCGCCGGCCAGAATTGCGGTTGCCTCGTCGAACTGGCGATGACACGTGGGCTTGCCACGCCGGAGCTCATCGTTGTCCATGGCCGGTAAATCGTCATGAATAAGAGAGTAAACGTGAATGAACTCGACAGCACACGCGGCTGGAAGTGCGGCTTCCCAGTCGCCACCTACGGCCTCACAAGCGAGCAGCACCAGCAGGGGCCGCATTCGCTTGCCGGGAGTCAGCGTGCTATAGCGAATCGCTTCGGCCAGCCTCGCAGGGCAACCCGATTCGGGCTGGGTAAAGCGTTCTAAACTTTCTTCGATGGCTGCACGCTGCTTCGAATAATCCGTCGTGAAACTCACGCTCATAGTGGGGGATCTCGGGCAATTGGCTAAGTGTTTTCAAACTCGAATTCTGTTTTGCCTCTAAAAGAGACCAGCAGAGTCGTCGTCAGATTTGGCTGTTCGTTTCGCGGAGCGGCTCGTTCTTTTCTTTTCAAGCGACTCGTCCGATTCTTGCATCTTCTCGGATATCGGATTTCCTTCGCGATCGACGCCGCTTAGGATTTCCACGCGTCGCTCGACGCCTTCCAGTTTCTGATGGCAGGCTTTCATCAAGCCGATGGCTCGGGCGTAGTCTTCGAGGGCTTCTTCCAACGCCCCGCCGCCTTGCTCGAGTCGCCCTACGATAGCTTCCAGTTCTTGCATGGCATCTTCGAACGCCGGCTCATCCGCTGAAGCAGGATCTGCTTTCTTCTTTTTTGCCATCAGTTGACTCGCCTTTCTCGGGGCAGGGACTGGAAAAATCCGATTATCGCTACAGTCCGCAATTAGCCTAGTGCCTCTTCA
>PKCQ01000446.1 GCA_002862265.1 Planctomycetaceae bacterium
GAAGGCTGACAAGCCTATCAAAGCCACAAGCAGCTATGTGCATCTACTTCGCGCCGCAAACGATTTGTTTCAAGGCGAGACATTTGAACGGTTGGCACCCCGTGCTCGTGCAAGCAAGTCGGCATCGACAGAAGAGCTACTTGAAGGCATCGACCCGATCGCTGCGACTGAAACGCTGGGGCTCGACTTCGTCGCTCGCGGAGGGAAATACTCTCGCCCCTTCATGACTCTGGCAACGTACGACGCGTTATCTGGAGGCAGTGGTACCAGTGACAAGGGAGCTGAAGCAGTTGCCGAGTACTCGGATGCGATTCTTCGCGCTGCGATGAGCATCGAGATGTTCCACAAAGCGAGCTTGATTCACGACGACATCGAAGACGATGATGGCTATCGCTACGGTCAGCTAACGATGCACCGCAAATACGGGTTGCCAACGGCGATCAACGTCGGCGACTACTTGATTGGGCTTGGCTATCGCATGGTCAGTCGAGATGTAGCTGCGCTCGGCGCGGACTGTGCCGCGGACATTTTGGACTGTCTCGCTGGTGCTCATACTCGGCTGGCCGAGGGGCAAGGTTCTGAGCTGCTGTGGCGCGATGGCAAAGACAAACGATTGAAGCCCATTGATGCGCTCAAGATTTATGCACTTAAGACTTCGCCAGCCTTTGAAGCGGCTCTTTACACCGGAGCACGACTGGCGGGCGACGCTGCTGTGTTAGAAGAACCGATTCGTATCTTCGCCAGGAACATTGGTGTTGCCTTTCAGATTCTCAACGACCTTGGTGACTGGGAAGGCGACGAGCACAACAAACTCGAAGCAGGCGGCGATGTGCTTGGCGGGCGACCAACGCTACTTTGGGCACTTGCCCTGGCCAACTTGAACGAGCAGGAACAAGAAGAGCTTCTCAGCCTCGCCTCGCCAGATTGCGAAATGAGCAAGACGGAGAAATTGCGTCGTGTCGAAGCCTTATATCGTCAAGCAAACGTGTTCGAGCAAGCTCATCGGCTGATCGAGAAACACGAGCAGCGGGCACTTGAGGCTGCAGCTACGATCGAATCGGAAGACATGCAGCGTCTGCTTCTGTATTTGGTGGATACCGTTCTAGAACGAAAAGATTCATCTGCGGAGCAGATCGTTCCGGTACAGGCGATTAGTTCCTTGCCCATCACCGCCAACTAAGCAAAGTGCTGGTTAGCAGAAGTCGCCAGATTTCGAACGTTTGCGAACGCTCCAACTTGAGAATCCTGTTTTGGCTGAAGTAACTCCTCCTGCTGTGGAACTCGACGGACTCGTCGCCTTGTTTTACCCAGAGATGGGGAATCTCGGTGAGTTCGAGCGTTGTGCTGCAGAGGACTGTCCTGATGCGTATAGGTCTCTGCTCGCTCATGAAGCGCACATGACAGTTACCGTGGAGGGGCGTCACCAGTGTTCGGTGAATGTTGAGGTCTTGCAGAATCGCACAACAGACACCCATTATCTTCGTGAGATTCTGCTTCGGCGAAGTAGCGATGGTCGCGTGGTTCAATACGGAATCGTTCGGCTGGCACTCTCCGCCCTGCAGCCTGTTGTTCGCGACGAGATTATGGCACAGAAGACGCCGCTTGGCCGCGTGCTTATTCAGCATGGTGTTCTTCGCCGCGTTCAGCTGAACGCAGTTTGGCAAGTCACCTTTGGAAGGGAACTCGTCAAGCACTTCTCGGATACTGCTTCGCATCAGTCTTACGGACGTACGGCTCTGATTTACTGCGACGGCGAGCCTGCGGTGGAACTGCTTGAAATCGTCGCCCCTGAAGACAGTTTCTAGGCTCGGCGAACTTCTGGGGGATATACTTCGTCTACGCGCGGCTATACCTTGCCTTGGCGCCGGTTCAATTCTCAGAACCGCTTGGTGATTTTGGGTGAAAGCACCTCTTGTGTGCACCGTTTTGCCGCGCGTTCGACCAAGATGCGTGGCCTGCGTTGTTCTGTAGTGGGATTCGACAGGATTCCTGAGCTGACCGGTAATGGGATTCGCAAGAATTCCCGGGGCTGCGGGACATTTGGACTCAAATTAACAAATTCCTTGTTGCGTAAACCAGGCAATCGCAGAATCTGCGGGTTGCTAGTATCGGCCCCGTCCAGAAGAGCGTCCTAAAGGTTACTCTTGCATTGCGATAACGCTCAGTACCTCGAACGACCATGAACCTGCCGTCACCACTTAACACGGACATGCCAGCGGGTTCTGTCCCGCTGAAACTGCCGTCCACTTGCAGAAAATCATTCCATGGTGTGTGTGATCCCATGGATTTAGCGTCCATCAGAAAATGGCTTGGGACCTTGAACGCCTTTAAAGGTCAGAATCCCTTCTGTTGCCAGGCGACTAAGATCTACAGTAGTTGGATTTGGCAAAATACTTCTAGTCTGGATGTTTCAACCGATCTGCCGACTAAATCCTTGCCCGGCGCGAATTACACTGTAACTTCCGTCAAAGGATCGGGCGTGTTGTAGGCTAGTGAGGCGACTATTACTCGATTGTTGAAGTTGTTGGCCATTGCAGGTAACGCAGCCACGAACAACAGCAGACACAGATCGCCTCAGACAGTTTTTGTTTTTTTCTTCATCGCCTACGATGCTGGATTCCTGTTGCATATAGTTGCGCTGGGAAGAAATTGGCAGTCTGTCGAGAAGATTCGAGCAGCTCTCGCGCGTCCGAGCCGAAAGAAGCCAGCTGTCCCTAATTGTGGCGCACGTATGAACCAATTCCCGTCAGGTAAGACAATGATTCGCCCCGTCGGCTGCACCACCACGACGTCAGGCGCTGAGTAACGCTTAAGGGCGAAAGGCCTCGCGACTCAGTCGGCGCGTTCGTCGCCAGTACTCAAGAGAAGTGCCGAACCAATTATTGACGATATTACCAGCCGCGTCCTTGTACCAGCTGGAACAGTCGCCATTCCATACAAAGGGTTGCATTCTGCGCTGCGTCTCTTCCTGGAATCCTTTATGGGCTATTGGCGATACTTCGATACAACGACCTTGCTTTTGCCAGATTTGACGAAGGGACTTTAACAAGAAACGAAGCTGGCATTCGATCATAAAGATAATCGAGTTGTGCCCCAGGTTGGTATTCGGTCCGTAGAGCATGAAGAAATTTGGGAAGTTCGGATAGAGCATGCCTAGATAAGCTGCTGTGCCACTTTGCCCCCAAGCTTCCTCGAGAGATTGACCCGTGGAGCCTACCAACTGCATCGGAGTGATGAACTCGGTCGCACGAAAACCTGTGGCAAGGATAACCGCATCGCAGGCGAATTGTTCCTCACCGGCGTGGACATCCTTTGAGCTAATTCGATCCACAGGAGCAGTGACCAGCTCTACATTTGGCAGTTGAAACGTGTCGTAGTAATGGTTCGAAAGCGGAATCCGCTTGCAGCCGACGGCAAAATCTGGCGTCAGTGCGGCTTGCAGTGGCTCAGGAGCGTGAGATCGAATGTGTTTTCGCAGTTGACGTGCGACGTAACGCGATGCTTCGCTGCCTTGGTAGAAAGCGATGATACGAGCTTCGCTGATTGCATATGTCCACCAACGATGGAGCAAGCGGGGACCGGGCAGGAAACGAAATATCGCCTTCGTGAATGCACTGTATTGATAGTCCCAAAAGGGCTTCACCCAGGTAGGGGAACGCTGAAAAACGGTTAGCTTGCCGGCTGATTTTGCGATCTGCGGAATCGCTTGAATCGCGCTAGCGCCCGTTCCGATAACCGCGACGCTTTTTCCTGAGAGATTCAAATTCTCTGGCCACTGGGCAGTATGAATCACCGGTCCATTAAATGAATCCAAACCTTCGATCTCTGGAATCCGAGGCCGATTGAGCTGTCCAACAGCACTTATCAAGATGTCGAAGTCCTGACTCTGATCGGCGAAGCTTAGCTTCCAAGTATGTTTTTGTAAGTCGAACTTGGCCGATTCGACCTCCGTGTTTAAACGTATCAAATCGCTAAGATTGAATCGCCGCACGCAGTCTTTCAGGTAGTCATGGATCTCTGGTTGTCGAGCGTAACGGTGCGTCCAATTGGGCTTCGGAGCAAATGAAAAGGAATAGAGGTGTGAAGGTACATCGCAGGCTGCACCCGGATAACGATTCTTGGCCCATACGCCGCCAACTTGCGACGCGGACTCGAAGATCGTTACATCGCGAAAGCCCTTTTTACGCAGGCGAATGGCAGCTCCGATGCCAGAGAAGCCCGCACCGACAATGGCGATGCGTGGCGATCTTTTGGCCGCATTTTGCCTCAAAGCTCCATCCTGTCTTGCGTTGAGGTTCCGTTAAGTCCAGTTCAAGCCGTAGGGCAACTTGTTCAAATTCCGAGGTGCGTCGTTGGTGATAACGATGATGTCCTCAACTCGGACTCCACCGTATTTGCGACTGTAAAGCCCAGGCTCCACTGTTAGTACTTCGCCTGCCAAAAGTGTTCCGCCGTTGTCGTCGAGCAGAATGGGCTCGTGAATCTCAAGGCCTACTCCGTGGCCCGTTCCATGCGGCATAACAGGATTATCAGAGATTTCACCGCGTAAGAACTGGTAGCCGTGCTCAGTGATCGTTGCCTTGGTCGCGCCGTGAACCTCATCTGCTGTGGATCCGGCTTTTGCCACTGCAAAAGCAGCTTTCGTTGCCGCTACAACTGCAGCATGCATCTTGCTCACCTCTTCACTCGGCTCGCCATGAACGACAGTTCGCGTGCAGTCGCCGCAGTAAAAAGTCTTCTTATTCTGAGGGAAGATGTCCACGATGACCGCTTCGCCAGTCTTGAGTGGTCCGCTTCCACGCTCGTGACAATCGGCCGAGTGCGGAAGGCTCGCCACGATAGAACCTTGCGGCTCGGAATAATCTCGCTCGAGCAAGAATATGCTGATCATCTGACGCAATCGCTCGCTGGTCAACTCCGAACCATCGTGATGCAGAATACCGCCGACGTTCGCTTCAGCACACGCAACTGTCTGGCAGGCCATCAACATCGCTTCTTCGGTGACGGACTGTGCCTCTTGTAGCCAACCCAACTCTTCCTCGTCCTTCGTACGTCGCTCCAGGACTCCGAGCTCGGCCGAGTACTGTAGCTTCAAGCCCGCTTGTTGAATCTCCCATGCAAAAATGAATGGCAAGCTTCGATCCGCGATGACTTCGTCGACTTTCGCCCGTCGAAGGCACTCTGCAAATGCCTGTGCGGTTGCGGTCGCCCGATCACCAGAAAGCCCGCCAGCTGGAATGTAGTCCGCGGGGCAAGTCACGTTGTCGACAGGTACCTGTTCGCGTGCACGATCCATCTCGATGTCACGAACAATGAATTCCGTCGTAGTACTTCCGTTTTCAGAGATGCTGAGCCATGCCGCTGGATCACCCACTCCAAAGCGAACACGGTGATAAAAAGCGGGATTTGCAAGCGGTGCACCCGCTAGGATGGTTGCAATACGAGCCATGTTGAGGCCTTGTCGATTCGTAGGAGCAAAAGGAGGTCGTCGCCATAGAGTTGAGACTCGCCATATTTTAGCCAGTGGATCCCTCTCCGCGTAGGTAAGAATGCCGGCTTGTTTAGCGCAGGCTTTCCATCATGATGGCTTCTGGAATCATACCCATGTCACCCACTTCTACTTGCCATTCTTCCAGAGATTTGCGCAGATGCGTAAGGGTAGACTGGAATTCCGGTAGCTCGGCTAAGTTACGAGTCTCGTGAGGATCGGAAACGACATCGTAAAGCTCTTCGATTGGCTTTCTCTCGGCAAAGAATCGTTCTTGTACCGCGTTCAGCTTGCCGTCTTTATGCATCTGCCGAAGATCAACCAGCGTCGGCATCATATCCATATAGTCAATGTGCTGGGCGTAGGTTCGCTCCGGTTCATAGTTGCGAATGTATTTGAATCGGTGTGTTCTCGCCGCTCGCATTAGCTCATAAGCCTCATCCATGCGGTCGCGATGGTAAAACAGCATTTCAGGTTCAGGCTGCTTGCCGTCACCTAGGAAGACGCGCCCCTGCATGTAGTCTTTCGGCTTGACTCCAGCCAATGAAAGAGTTGTCGCTGTTAGATCTTCGGTCGAAACCAGCTCATCATTGACTCGCCCTTGACCCATCACTTGCGGCCACCTGACGATAACAGGAACGTGCACTCCCGAGTCGTAAATCCAACGCTTGCCGCGAGGCAGGCCACGCCCATGATCGCTCCAGAAGATGACGACGGTATTGTCCGCCAAGCCATCGTCTTCGAGACGCTGGAGGATCTCGCCAACTTGACGGTCCATTTCAGAAATATTGTCCGCATACCAAGCCCAGTCCTTTCTCGCTTCCAGCGTGTTCGGGTAGATGGGCGGTAGGAATGGTGCGGCAAGATCAGGATCGTGCCGCTGCTCCGGAGCCAGTTTGGCCAGCATACCGGCATGCGTCTTCTCGCCGTGCCGAATCTGACTTTCGTGAGAACAGGTCAAGTTGATCACACTGAAAAAGGGTTGCCCAGTTTTGCGTTCTCGCCAATCGCTGTGCGCACCGCCATGGCGATCCCATGTCGCATTCATATCCACATTGGACTGATAGTCAGTCTTAGCTTTGTTAGTGCAAAAGTAACCAGCTTCGCGAAGGTAAACCGGAAAGGGCTTCACTTCCTCCGGAAACTTGACCACCGAACGCATGTGTTGGCCGCCGAAGGAAATCGGATACATCCCGGTGATAATGCCTGTTCGCACCACAGCACAGACTCCAGCCGGTGTAAAGGCCTGCGTGAAGCGAACACCCTGGCTGGCTAACTGGTCAAGATTCGGCGTCGAAGCATATTCATCGCCAAAGCAACCCAGATTCGGACTGATGTCTTCGCAACTGATCCACAGAACGTTAGGGCGTTGTCGAGCTTGATCTGCGCCGCGCGGTCCTGGGCCGGTTTTCAGTTTTCCCGGGTTCTTACCTCGAGGAGTTCCTCCGCCTTTAGGGCGTTTGTGATTCTCGAGCAATCCGTCGTTCTTGATATCTCGCACAGCGTTCTCAAGCGAGCCGCGAATGTGGTAGTCGCCCTGGTTGGGTAGATACTCTTGGTGCTTTGCTTCTACTTTGCCCAGAATGCTTTTTGCCTTGGGGCCTAACCTGGCCAGGAAGTCTGCTGCCGTACATCCAACTTCGCGCTGTTTAGACTCGATGCCTTCCAATAGTGGTCCGCTCCACTCATCTACGCCTTCGATACTACAAAGAGCGTAGGAAACCGCCATGCGAATTGGTTGGGATTCGCTATCGAACAATTCCTTGAGTTTGCGAACTGAGCTCTTCGCAGCATCGCCGATATTACCAAGGTGGCTTGCCGCCCAGTACTGTACCGCTACGTCTTGGTCGCCGAGCAATTCTGTCAGCGTAGGAACTGCCTCTGTGCCGAATGCCCCAAGCGTCTTTGCGGCTCGAAGTCGGACAGTACGGTTGTCACTAGCAAGGTCTTTCTTCCAACCCGCGAGGTTTCGACCGGCGACTTCGTCGGCGCGGAGTATCTTTGAGGTTGAAAAGTGGCTACAAACAGCTGCTATGCAGGCTACGTAAAGGTAGCGATTCATAGGGAGTTTAGGCATCAGGAGGAGTTCTTTTCGATGGGGTGTTTCAATGTGTGCTTGTTCCGAATGCAACATCTCGGGTCGTTTCCCAATTGTCGCGGAACGCTGCGTCGGTCGTAGCGTTTACATGCGAAGCTTTCGGCGAACCTGCGACTTGCTACTGAGTCACGAGCAAGCTGTCGCCCTGGCCGATTCGCCCAATCTCGCGTACGCCAGAGCCTTTGCGTTGGGTGAGCTTGTCGCCCAGGTCCGCACGAGCTACCTCGGCAGCAGCTTTCAATCGTTTGACGATGTCGGGATATTTGTCCGCCAAGTCCGTTGTCTCGCTCACATCTTTCTTCAAGTTGTAGAGTTCGACACCCGTTTCGCCTTGTGAATACTTGGTCGGAATTCCACCTGTACCTCCAGGCTTGCCCGCCATAGTTCGGTACTTGTGAGGGAAGAACAGCTTCCACTCACGATCACGTACAGCCTGCAACTGTCCGCCTCCGTAGTAGTGGTAGAAGTACTCGTGAGGTGATTGAGCACCCTTGTCGCCGAACATAAGTGGACGGATGTCCTTGCCGTCGATCTTATGGTCCGGCAAATTGGTACCGATGAGTTTTGCAACTGTTGGCAGGATATCCATTGTCGAAGCTAATTCATCGCAGCTTGTGTTCGCTGGAATTCTGCCAGGCCACCACATCACGGTTGGTACCCGACAGCCGCCTTCCCACATCGTTCCTTTTCCTTCACGCAGCGGTGCAGCGGAGCCCGCGTGATCTCCGTAGCTCAGCCAGGGCCCGTTGTCCGTCGTGAATATAACGAGGGTATTCTCGGACAGGTTATGCTTCTTCAGTGTTTCCATGATTTGGCCCATCGACCAGTCCACTTCCATCACCACATCCCCGAACAAACCTACGCCACTTTTACCTTTGAAGGCATCGGAGACGTACAGCGGAACGTGGACCATACTGTGTGGCAGGTAGACCAGAAACGGCTCGTCTTTGTGCTGTTCGATAAAACTACAAGCCCGTTCGGTGTACTGTTTAGTTAAGAGTTCTTGGTCTTCTCCAGTCATTTTCGAATTGATAACCTCTGTGCCTTCGATCAGCGGCAGATGCGGCCAACGTTTCAGTCGATCCTTCATATCCAAGTGAAGCACGTTTGGATGATAGGGCCACATGTCATTGGAGTAAGGTAGGCCAAAGTACTCGTCGAAGCCGTGATTGGTCGGAAGGAATTTCGGATGGTGCCCCAGGTGCCATTTGCCATAGCAAGCAGTGGCGTATCCCTTTTGCTTACAGATCTCGCCAAGCGTGACTTCGTCTTCGTGAATTCCGTGTTTCGCGCTAGGGCCAAGAGCACCTGCGAATCCGATTCTTCTGTGGTAGCAACCAGTCACCAAAGCAGATCGCGATGCAGAACAGACCGCACTGGTGACTTGGAAGTCAGTGAAGCGTCTTCCTTCTCGAGCCATTTTTTCTAGGTAGGGAGTCTTGTAGTCTTTCGCTCCGAAGGGGCCGATATCCGCGTAGCCCATGTCGTCGATGAACATCACGACCACATTGGGAGGCCGTGATTCGTCGGCCAAAGCAGTGTTTGAATTCGAAGCAAAAGAACTAAACAAACAAGCTGATAGGAAGCAGCTGGCAATCAGATTTTTCATTTCATCGCCCGATGCAGGTGGGATCTGTGGAGGAGAAAAGGGACCACACGCAATATAACTAAAAGGGGAGGCGGATGTGCGTCCGAATGAGCCACATCAGATCAGTTAACGAACTTCGCTTTTTTGCGAACACCCGGTTTGGTGAGCTTCAATACAGGCTTTCTTAGTTTTTTTCGCGAGCAGGGGTGTGCCGATCGGTCGATTGTGTTTCTTGTAGCTTACGTGGCGCTTCGCACGTCTATTTGCATCTGAACGGCTGTTCTACCAATTGTCCTCCGGTTAGTAAAAAATGATTTCTATTGGACCGATTGTCAAAAGCGAGCCAGTCGTGCCTAATGGCAGGGGGGAACCACTCGTAAGGAGCTTTAGTAGAGGGCTATATGGCTGCGCTGAGCGAAAGCATCGCAATTGTAACTGGGGCTAGCAGTGGGATTGGTCGCTGCATTTCCGTAGAGCTTGCACGAGGTGGATTCACGATCTGCGTCGATCACTTTCGCGATGAAGCTGGAGCGAAGGAAACTTTGCGAATAGTCCAAGATGCCGGTGGCGATGGCTGGGTCTGTGACGCCGATGTCGGCTCCGCCGCCGAGCTGGACGAGCTGTTTTCCGAGGTTAAGGAGCGTGGCCAGCTATCTGCTCTGGTCAATAACGCTGCAGTGCAGACTTTTTCTCCACTATTGGATCTTTCCGAGTCGGACTTTGATCGCACGATCCGCACTAATCTCAAAGGCACTTTTTTGTGTACTCAACGAGCGGCGAGATTGATGAAAGACTCAGGTGGCTGCATCGTCAATATTGGGTCTGGTGCCAATCAGGTTCCCTTTCCGTCCTTGGGTGACTACTGCGCGAGCAAAGGCGGAATTGAAATGTTGACCAAGGTGGCGGCGGTCGAGCTCGGCCCTAAAGTCCGAGTAAACTGTGTTGCTCCAGGAGCGATTGAGAATGAACGCACTCAAGCGGAGAGTCCAGACTACGCTAAGACTTGGGGCGATCTGGCTCCGCTGGCTCGTTGCACGAGTA
>PKCQ01000445.1 GCA_002862265.1 Planctomycetaceae bacterium
TCTCGGTCATGCCCCAACCATGAATGACATGGACGCCTAACTTGTCGAACCCTTCCATAACCTGTCTTGCTGGCGGCGTACCTCCCATATTGATTTCATCTAGACATGGTAGCTCAGCGCCTTTCGCTGTCATGTGCTCGAGCAGTCCGTCCCAGACGGCAGGAACGCCGGCAGTGAAGGTGACACTCTCGTCTGCAAGTATCTGATGAAGGCCTTCACCATCCAGCTGATTCCCGGGCAAAACCAACCTGGCACCAGCCATAGGACAGGAGTAGGCCAGGCCCCAACTGTTGGCGTGGAACATTGGAACAACCATCAGTACTGAGTCGTCGCACCCGATCCCCAGTGCTCCTTTGGCCATCGTGGCTCGAGCATGCAACATGTTCGAGCCGTGTGTGTAGAGAATTCCCTTGGGCTGGCCAGTGGTCCCGGAGGTGTAGCAAAGCGATGAGGGTGTATCGAAGTCCAGTTCGGGCCATGGAAACTCTCCGAGTGGATCTAACTTTGTAGCTGCTTCGGATAGTAGACTTTCATAGCAGAGTAGCTCAGCAACTTTGGATTCCGGCAAGTGCGGGGCGTCGCATAGCACGATTACTTTCTCGAGTGCTGACTTTTCTGACTTGAGAAGGGGCAGGAGGACAGACTCGAACTGCCCCCAGAGTGGTGGATCTATCAGCAGAAATCTACTTCCGGCATGCTGCAGAATGTAATTCAATTGGTCGTCGAGCAGCCGCAAATTGACCGTATGGCAAACAGCCCCCATTCCGGAAATTGCGTACCATGCTTCCCAATGCCGGTGCGTGTTCCAGGCCATACTTGCGACTCGTTCCCCTGAGACGATGCCTAGCTCTCGCAGTGCAAAAGCGAGCTGATTGACACGCGGCCACGCATCTCGGTAGCGGTAGCGATGAGTCGCCGCGGATACGACCGACTTCGAAACCACTTCGACTTCGCCATGAAAGGTAGCAGCAAATCGAATTGCATTGATGAGGTTGTGGCTTGGTTGCTGCATGGGGACTGGAACTGGGACTGACTATTCGGGTAGTTGCAGAAATGTTAAACCTGACAGCCTCGTCTGACTATGCCGCTGCAGGCGACCCAGGTCCGTGAATTCACGATGCAAAAGCTTCAAAGTAGGGTGTGATTCAGCTAGAATCTGTCCTGCCCGGACTCCGGGCGTCTCTGACTATCCCCTACTGATTTTTGAGCCACCATGGAAAACCAAGACGAGAAATCCTCTTCAGCCCTCATTGTTCGCCTGGCCGTTATGATGTTTCTCCAGTTTTTTGTCTGGGGAGCATGGTATGTGGGTATGTACGGGTTCCTGCAAGCAAACGGAATGACAGAGAACCCGAAGGGCTATTCGTTCGATGCAGCCGCCTATACCGTTGCACCGATTGCAGCGATTCTTGCCCCCCTGACGTTGGGGTTAATTGTGGATCGACTCATGAACACCGAATGGGTGCTCGCGATATTGGGACTTATCGGATCAGTTTTACTATGGTATGCACCGACGCTCGCGGAAGGAGGTGCACCAGAAAGCTATCTGGCTCAGTTTGCGCACCCGATGGTTTTGTGTCTTCTGCTTTACATGATTTGCTTTATGCCAACGCTTGGACTGACGGCAAGTTTGTCCTTCAAGCACCTGGCCAATGGAGAGAAAGAGTTTCCTGTTGTTAGGGTTGCAGGAACAATTGGCTGGATTGTTGGCAACTGGGCTATGTGGCTCGTTCGTGCCTTTAATGGAGAAGGTGCAAAGATTTCTGAAGCGCAGGCGAAGCTCGCAACGGCAACTGAGGGAGGAGATGCTGGCGCTATCGAGAACGCTCAGGCAGCTATCGATCAGTTGCTGGAGACCATCCAGTATGCGGACAACTCCTCACACATCTTTCATGCTGCGGCCATAGCTTCCGCCATTCTCGGTCTTTATTGCCTGAGCTTGCCGCGCACAACACCACCAGCTAAGGGTGAGCCTATTTCATTCGGGAAGATTCTTGGCATCGATGCCTGGGCGATGCTGAAAGATAAGGCTTTCTTCGTTTTTGCTGTAGCTTCCTTTTTGATCTGCATTCCGCTCGCAGGATACTACGCCAAGGGTGCGGGCTTTGTAGGAGATATGGGTGTGACTCTATTTGGCTCTACAACGGGTGCTATGAGTACGGGACAAATGAGTGAGATTTTCTTCATGCTCGTTATGCCGCTCTGCTTCGCTCGCTTCGGCGTCAAGTGGATGTTGATCATCGGGATGGCAGCATGGGTTGTTCGCTATGCATTCTGGGGCTTCGCTTTCGGAATGGAGTCTCCGATGATGACATGGCCAATTTTCGCTGGCATCTTGCTTCACGGCATTTGCTATGACTTCTTCTTCGTGACAGGTATGGTTTACACGGACAAGAAAGCAAAGCCAGAAATCCGGAGTCAAGCACAGTCGCTTGTTGTTATGCTAACCCAAGGACTTGGGCTAGGGATTGGAGCTCAAGCGTTCGGCTGGTGGACCAATCAGTGCAAAGACGGAGAAGCGGGTTTAGACTACTCCATGTTCTGGTATGCTCCAGCTGGTTTCGCGGCTCTTGTCATGGTACTGTTTGCCTTCACTTTCTGGGATCGGTCAGTAGATGACGACGGTAGGCCGGATTCGAACACTTAGTCTGTCCGCCGATGACTTCACAGCCAAACACGAAAAGAGCCCGAGCAATTGCTCGGGCTCTTTTCATTTTCTAGCAGTGGAAGGTTGCTGGTTACCGATTTACGCTGACACCAAAGGTGAAACCCGCCATTTCAACGGCTTGATCTTGAACAAACTCGTTGCCAACACCCGGGTTCTGACCTCGCCAAATTCCCTTCGCGAAGTTGATAACATCAATACCACCCCGAACTTGGAAGAAGTTGGTAATCGAGTAGGCTGCTTCCGCCCGGGCTTCAAATCCAAACGCAAACTCTTGGTTCGACGATTGGATGAAGGTGGTCCCCGTTACCGGGTCTTGTGCCACAACGTCACCACCGACCCCATCATATTCAGTCGTGATTTGACGACGAGCCAAGGTGCGATCCTGGAAATTTTGCATCGCAAAGGCTCTGAATTCACCGGATAGCGTCCAGCGTCCGCTGTGGTTGAAGTAGCGTGCTCCGAGTTGGCCTCCAATCATGGAGTTCTTAATCGTCGTCGTATCGGAGAAGAGGGTTTCCACGGCGTTGTCTGTCGTTAAACCACCTGGGGCGGTGATTTGATTCTGCGTGCGAATGTAGTTCTCGTTCAAGGCTGTGTCGTTAAAGGTCGAGTACTTGAGGCCGATCATTGGCTCAAGCATCCCACCGTAACGATAGGGTGAACGACGCCAGGTTTTGTTCAGCTCGAAGTTGGTCAGACCAACCACGTTCAGACTGTCGCCCAACACGTAGGCTCGGAAGCCGAGTTGTGGATCGTTGCGGTCATCTGGCGGGAACAAAGGGGCAGCCAGATCATTCTCATCATCTTCGTTGACACGGTTTACTCGCTCTTGCAAGACACGATCATAAACGTTCGGTCCCCCCATACTTCGGAAACTGACCAACCAACCAGACTCTTCCTCGTTCATGAAGCCGACATCCCATCGATTCCCCCAACCGAAGTCCCCTCTTGCGGAGGAAGCTTCTACTTCAGGACGCGAAACCCAAAGATTGGTCCGATCATAAGTCGCAAACCACCCTGTGGATGCGGTCTTACGAGGTGAGCGTTCGAGCATTTCTGTCACGTCCACCGGTGCAAAGAACTGCCAATCCGGATTAACGTCTAATATATCACCCAGTGGGTGATAAACTTGCCCAAACGCCGTTGGACTGGCTACTATTGCGGTCAGTACCGCGACTACTCGCCAATGAAAATTCTGCAACGACATCAAACTACCTTCCACCGTAGCAAACGGAATCGCCCCCACGCGCGTCAGCCAAGACAGACTAGAGGCACGCACGAAATTCTGGTTGTGCCGGTAGTATCGGATGCTCTCCGAGGAAGAATTAAGTCACTCTAGGTAAACCTTGTCGAAAATAAGTTTTCTCTGCCTCTGAGAGCCAAGTGCTAGCATCGAGGACGAGAAGTTGGGAGGATTAGGCACTACTGTTAAACGATTGGCGGTGATTGCAACGGCGCTTTGATCCATCTCAGAAACCTTGCGCGTAGCGCCGAGGCATCCCTGGGCCTCTAATTTTGCTCAGCAGGCTTCAACCGGCACCAAACTGGCAAATGATCGCTGGCAAAACGTCCTGACTTCGTCTTGGGATTCATGGTTTCGAATGCCACGACTGCAACGTTTTGCGATACCAAGATGTGGTCGATCCTCTGCCCTTCTACGATCTCTCGAAATCCGCACCAAGTGCTGTTCGGGCCGTTGTCTTTGACGCCTTCGCGCGATCGTGCATCTTCGAGGACGGCTTCCGTTCCTTCCAGCAATGCATTCATGGGGGCACTGCCAAGTTTCGCATTCATATCTCCCATCACGACAACAGGAATTCCCTTTGCGTTCTCAGCAACCCAATTGCGAATCAGCTCGCCTGACTTCTTTCGAGCGGCCGAACCACGATGATCAAAGTGGGTGTTGAGAATAATCCACTCCTGTTTCGAGGAATTGTCCTGCAGTCTCACCCAAGTGGCGATTCTCGGCAGGGCTGCGTCCCAACCTTTGCTGCCAACGGTCTCCGGATTTTCGCTGAGCCAGAATGTGCCTTTGTCGGTGCAAGAGAACTCCGTCTTTCGCCAGCCTATTGGAGCGCTCTCGCCCTTTTGCTTGCCGTCGTCTCGGGCAACCCCATACCACTCCAACTTGGGTGTGTCGGATTTGATGTCGTCGAATTGCTTCCAAACGACCTCTTGAAGCCCCACAATGGAACCAGCCTCAAAGCTATCAATTACCGCTTCCTTGCGATTGCCCCAAACATCTTCGCCATCTCGTGTATTTAGATAGCGGATGTTGTAGGACATCACGGTAAATGCATCTTCCGCAGCAGTACGCTCGGCGAATGAACCGAGCAAACAAATGCAAAGGCAAGCAATTCGAACTCTCATTCTTGATCCCTTTCTTTAATCAAATCACGGTAGCAAGAAGGCCGTCAATGAGGCCAAGCGATTGCCTTCGACATGGTCCTAAAGTTCTCTTGAGCGCCTAGAATAGCTACCTGCGCGACGCTCTATGATAGCGACTCTGCCTGCCAGCAATGGGAAAACCTCAAATGCCTCCCCCGCCACCTGATGCCCAGCTACCCAAAGTCAATAAGCCGCTAATGGGTGGGTTTCGTGTTTTCAATCGCCGCTATCTTCGCAAGCACTTTCATGTCATCGCGCGGTCTCGTGCTACTGGATTGCCCCATGATATTCCGAGCACCGATAGCGTCGTCGTGTACGCCAATCACGCCTCGTGGTGGGATCCTTTGCTGGCTATTTTTTTGGCAGAGGATCTGTTTCCGTCGTTTGGTATGTATGCTCCGATCGATGCAGAAGCATTTGAGAAATACCGGATCTTTGGGCAGATGGGGTTTTATCCCGTCGCCCAAAACAGCCTGGAAGGCGCGAAGCACTTCTTGAAAGTCAGTCGGGCGATCTTGGCCCAATCAGGCAATTCGATCTGGCTCACCCCCGAAGGTCGCTTTGCAGATGTACGCGATCACAGCGAGGCTCTAATGCCAGGCTTAGCACATCTGGGGCATGCGTTAGGGAAAAGCAAAGTCGTTGACTCGGAGAGTCCAAACGTTTGGTTTTTGCCGCTGGCCATCGAGTACTGCTTTTGGGAAGAGAAAATGCCAGAGCTGTTGCTTCACTTCGGAGAACCTGTTGCGACGGAGAGTGAGGAGGCAGAAGCACTTACGAGCAAAGAACTTTGGGACCAGAAACTCACGTCCAACCTCCGCCAAGCACAAAGCGAACTCGCAGCGTTATCAATCGCTCGAGATGCAGACGCATTCGAAGTGTTGCTGCGAAGTCGCAGCGGGACTTTCTTCATCTACGACTGGTGGCGCAGTCTTTCCAGCCGACTGCGTGGCAACCAGATGAGTACCGAACACAGCGACAAGTTTTAGAGGAGCTGCTAGCTCGTGCTTGTACTTATACTCGTGCGAAACGGGCACTCTGAATCGTGGCTGAGTTCACGCGAATTTCGACATGCTGGAACCTTATCCCGCTCTTGCTGGCCTCTAAGCTGGAACCTCGGGCGAATCAGGATAGTACACCGTGATCGCGGCGGTACTTTTGCTAAGATCGATTTTGGAGACTTTCACACGCTGCACCTCGAGACCGGTCCTTTCTCGCAGATCCGCCAACAACTCATCTCTTCGGGACGGTGCTAGCAATTCTGGTTTGTCGTAGACCATGCATTGTTTGACCTGGCTCTTGATGCTGATTAAGGATCGTTCGAGCAGATACGTGGTCAGCACGATGGTGTAGTTGGTTACCGCCAGCTCCACGTAGCTTGTCTTTTTATTCGACAAAGCGTTGATCACAGCAATTCCAACTATTACAAACAGATACGTCATCTCTTTGACGCGAATCGAGTCGGTTCGATATCGAATGATTCCGAAGATGGCGAACAGCCCCAGTGCCATTCCCAGGCCGAGTTCCAGCTTCTTCAATGCGAAGCAAATGAAGAAAACCATGATGTTGAGGAGCAAGAAGGTGAAAACGTAGGCGTTCTCCTTCTGAAACCGTCGGTAGCACCCCAAGACGACACATAGCACGACGGTGACATTGAGCGCGAGACGCACCAACATCTTATAGATGTCATCGTCGAAAATCGGGACTTCGAGAAATTCCATGCAGAAAGCCCCTCTGATACAAATTGTTGCGTCGGACCCCAAACTCGGGCCGCCAACGCTGGGGAAAGTTTGAAGAAGAGCGGCGAAAGTCTGATAACCAACTTTTTGTGACAGATTCTATTTTTCAGCTTGGTAGTTGAGCAAGAACTCGGATCGCTCTTCGCAGAACTTACGAAGATCGCCATTCTCAGGATCGGTAGCTTGCAGAAATGCCTGGTAGCTCATTAGCTTACGTGTGTCTGCTTTCACTTCGTCTGCGATCAAGGCTCTAGCGGCAGCGATTGAAGAACCGATCTTTTCCCAGCTGAGATGTTCAGTGGCTATCTCTTCCACGTATGCCAGATATATTGCTCGCAACCTTTCGTTCTCGAGGAGCCGACTGCGGAGAGGCATTCTATCGTTGTCGATACCTACCAATGGATCGAGTGTAACGCCTCCTCCGCCGGGGCCTCTTCCTAGCCCACCAGGACCCCCGCGCCCACCAAAGAAACCACCACCAGGGCCTCGTAGTCCACCTCCAGGACCACCTTGGCCACCTGGACCTCGACCGCCCCGCTCTGGCGGTCTGCCTTCCAAATCGCCGAACAGGAAGTCCATAATCGCATCAATGTCATCAGGGCCTCCACGTGGTCCGCGACCTCTGCCGCCAGGGCCACCACGACCACCAGGCCCTCCCGGTCCACCTCCTCCGTAGCCGCCAGAAAAGGACTCGTTCATGTCGTGCGGAATTATATGAAACTTACCGTCTTTGTTCTGATAGATGCTGTAATCGCTGGCGCGCGTCCAATAGCCATCACTGTTGACCAAAGCGACATCTGCGGCCAAAAACCAGAGAGTGCCTTCTAGATCCAGAACTGGATCTAGCACCGTATCTAGCTCATCCGTCGGAGTCTCATCCAGCAGCTTGCAGAACGCCTTCAGGTCTTGCCAAGCCTTTTCCTCATCCTTGGATTTGATATCGAAGCGTTGGCGGTACAACTCGGTGTCTTCACCTAAGTAACGCAATCCGCCGTCGGCGTTGGGATTTCCGCTGACTTTCCAACGCGCCCCTTTCTTGGAGTCATAATTCTCCTTCAGGAAGTCTTTATTGAATTGCTGCGCATTTGCGTAGATTCCCCAACTCCGACCATTGATCACAACCTTGACGAAATTGACTTTCGGCGTCGCGATTTTTGCTCCCGCAATCTTCGAATACAAAAAGGAGCTCATCATGCTTGCGTCGCCATTGCAATTGAGCAGATTCAGCGTCTTGTACCCGTAAAGCCGCTGGTCTTCATTCATGAAATCAACGGAGAGATTTAGCGAACGCTTGCTGCCCGTCGGAATCATGAAGAAGGATGAAGCGCCTCGAAAGCTGACTCCGACACCCTCGAAGACTTTTCCATCAACGGTCATTCTGGCTGGGACTTCGACATCGGTCGGCTTGAAGACTTCAAGTTCAGCTTCCCATTCAGGATTGTCAAAATCGAGAAAGATCGTCCGAAGCACAGTGGTATCGTAGAGTTTCGCAGCTGGGAAGAATTCAACTTCGTCAGGATCTACTTCGGGCACTTCGGTACCCGGAGCATTGCCGCGACCGCCACCCGGTCCACGACCAGGAGGCCCACCTCGACCACCACCAGGGCCACCACGTCGGCCGCGACTGTTGGCCGCCATCCACTGTTGAGCGTTCCCTCGTTCGGCAGCATCAAGCCACCCATTCTTGTCTGCATCGAAGTCCTCTACGAGCTCGATGTCCGGAGCATTGGGACCTCCGGGGCCCTGGGCTAGCAAGTGCGTGTAGGCCTGGAATCCGCAGAAAAGGACCAATCCAACAGAGAAGGCAGACAAGAGCTTAGATTTTCGCGAGCGAAGCATCTCGGAATTCCTAACCGTAGAATGGGGTGAATCGAGCAGTGGAAAGAACGAACCAAGATCGAAGGCGATCGAGCAATCACTCGAGCGTTTTGCGGAACGTGCTGCCTGCTGTCCTAACAATTCCGCAGAGTGGGCCATTCTGAGGACAGCGGCCAGAGTTCCGCGGCAGGAATAAAAAGGACGTGAAAAGGCAGTTTCGATGGAAGCGACTTGGGCCTTAGGAATTCAGCCGCGGGCTTACGCCGTTTTTTGTCTGCACAAACAGACTATTGCTCCGCAGCCTCATCGATTTACGTTATAGCCCCTAAAGTAACTCAACTGGAATCACCGATCTGAACCTCGCGAAACCGTCGCTCTTATTCTGCATTGCGGGACTATTGCTCCTGATGCCGACGGCAGCATACGCAACAGACAACACAAACCGCCCAAACATCCTTTGGATCGTTGCCGAAGACATCTCGCCGTTTTTCGGTTGCTATGGATCGCCCGATGCTATCACTCCCAACATCGATGCCTTCGCCAAAAGATCATATCTCTTCAAACGAGCCTACTCCACGGCGCCAATATGTTCGCCTTCGCGTTCCTGCCTGGCAACTGGCATGTATGCGACCTCATTGGATTCTCAGCACCTCAGTAGCGAGATTAATTGCCGCCTGAGATATCACCCTTGTCAAAATTTCTGAAAGAACATGCAAAATTTCTGAAAGAACATGGATACTGGACCGCTCTACGTGGCAAGACGGACTACCGCTTCCACGCAAACGGTTTGTTCGACTACTGTAAGCGAGACGCGAAGCCGTGGCGAGCCTGTCCCTAGGACAAACCGTTTTTCGCTTTTATGAATCCGGGCGGCACCCATGGGGGCAGTGGCAACCGACCTGAACGCGCCGCGGATGCCCTCAACAAATTACCGGCTGGTTGCAAGCGTGATCCGGCCGCGATCACGATGCCACCTCATCACCCCGACTCGCTAAAAATGCGCCGCATCTGGGCTCGATACCATGAGTTGATAACCGTGTTTGATCTGGAAGTCGGCCAAGTGTTGGACCAACTGAAAGCAGATGGTTTGGCCGACAACACCATTGTCTTTCTCATGGCCGATCACGGAATGGGTCTTCCCCGCTACAAGCGTTGGCTTTATGTGACCGGACTGCATGTGCCGCTGATCGTGCATCTCCCGAAGAAGTTCCAAGGCAAGCAAGGGGAAGCCTCAGTTCGTGATACTCTGGTGTCTTACATTGATCTGACCGCAACAGCGCTCGAAATAGCCGGAGTAGAGGCACCAAGTTACTTCGCGGGAAAAAGCATCTTCTTGGATAGAGAACGACAGTACGTCTTTGTCGCACGTGATCGCGCGGACGACATGTTCGATCTCAGCCGCTGTGTGTTTGACGGACGCTACCTCTACATCCGCCACTATCTTCCGCACCTGCCACCGATGCAGGAAGGGTATATTCTAAGTTCGGTCTACAATGAATCTCTCATTGAGCTGCACCGGCTTCACGACGCTGGCCCCGATACAGCGCAGAGCCAGAAATTGTGGGAGCCCCGCCCCTTCGAAGAACTCTACGATATTCAGAG
>PKCQ01000489.1 GCA_002862265.1 Planctomycetaceae bacterium
AGTTCACTTTTGCCATCGCGAGCTCCCATGGTGTAGATGCGATCACCAACCACTGCTGGACAGGAATAGCCAAGGCCCATCGTATTGATCTTCCAAGCCAGTTTAGGACCGCCCTCTGGCCACTCCTGCAAGAGCCCCGTCTCCGTCGACTGACTATCTCGGTTCGGCCCTTGGAACTGAGCCCAATCATCGGCCTTGGCTGTCGCCACGAAACTCCCCAGAAGGAGAAGACTGAGCAGCTTTGTCAGGTGTGTGAATCTTGGCTGGAAAGCGACTACGAATTTGCGTCCGGCACGGCTCATATTGTCATCCTAGAGGCTGAGTCTCAAGCTGTGGAAACGCAGTGGGAAAGTTAACTTGAGGCTCCGAAAAAGCAAGGTCAGGATACTTCGGAGCCCCAGAAGGAACAAGTCACACAGAGCCCGATTGTAGGCCCGAGAACTCGAATTTCATGGTACGCACACGCCAGCCCTTGGAATTGCGGTAATCTTCTACGGCAGCATTGCCATAGGCGGGCGCCTCGGATGGAGAGCAGTCACTCCCCGAAATTACCGAAACGAAAGGCAGGAAGAGCCATTCTGACTATCCAGAACATTCTAGCCCCGCATCTGGTCTCAGGCCAATTGATTCCCCAGGAACATTGTCGACCGTATCCAAAAGATCGAAGACTTCTCGAAATGCTGCGATACTGGTCCTTACATAGCTCGACTACTGCCGTTCTCACTCCCGCTCTCTAGAAATCTACTTGCAAGCCGATCTGACAAGTGATCATGTGCAGCATCTCGTCCCAGATATCCTTATTGCATGCTTGACTCTTGGCGAGCAGAACGGCTGGCGAGCCATCATGTCGGTAGAGCAGGAGCACGACTTCATTGCTAATGCAATGCGAGAAGACAGCCCACTCGCGTTTTGTCTCCTCGCCTTCAAATCACACACTAACACCGGAGCAAGACGGCTTGGCTTCGATAGGCTGAAACTCGCCCGTTCGCTCGCGCGCACGCGTGCGGCGCTGCAAGTTCTGAATCAAGACGGGCACACAGAGCAAGAGTGGAAAGCCAACACAAACAACCACAAAAATGGTGTTCGCAGCCTGTGGAGAATAAGGACGAGTCGACACAGCAACAGAGAGCAAAAGAATGGCGAAAACAAGAATCGCTCCGCACAAGACTGCTACCTTGCGGCCGCAGCCCGAGGCAATCAGTCGCTTCGCTGCGCAAATTTCCCCAAGAGTCGGACTGCCGGAAAAGTAGAACTCTTCCTCCAGCTTGAAAGGAAAGGGACCGGGCCCAAACTCCTCGGCGGACATACTTTGCCTCCAACTACCCCGGCAAGGCTGAGGAACTTGACACGGCATTCACCTGAGGATCTGGACCGACGCTGGCCGCACCTCCCTGATGCACTCTCCAGTCAATCAGCTGCACCTCGACTTTGCGGAAGCCGCGAAACTCGTTGATGACCGGACGAAAAGCGATGTCAATCTTGCCTTCAACCTTCTCGAGTTCCGGCATCCACTCTTCAGCAACACCAAAGGCGATCGCCCGCATGCGTTTTCCGAATTGGCCAAGCTGCATACTCAGCGTCTTACCCGACGCTCCAATGACTTTGGGCTCTTCAAGAATGTCGACTCCCAGCGCACAGAAGGTGGGCTTGGCGTTTTCAGCCCCGAAAGGTGCAAGCTGTTCGATCTGGTCGACTGCGTGCATGTTCAACTGATCCAAAGTCGCCTCCGCATCGAACAATACGGAAAGCTCAGACTCTGATCCACTCGACTGCTCTGCAACGGCTTCCATGAATGCAGTGCGAAAGCCGCTCAGCTTCGACTCCTCGACCTTCATCCCCGCCGCCGCTGCGTGACCACCGCTGCTCACCAACCAGTCTTCGCATTCCATGAATGCAGCGTGCAGGTTCACGCCATTCGGACTGCGCCCGGATCCCGTTCCCGGCTTGGCACCTAGCTTGTCCAATGCGACCAGGACCACAGGCTTGTGATGCCTTTCCGCCAATCGGCCAGCGACGATGCCGATAACACCCGGATGCCAATTTGGTGACGCCAGCACAAAGGCTGGATCTTCCTCGGGGCTGTGGACCTCCTGAAGTTGCTTGGTTGCCGAGAGCTGAATACTTCGTTCTAGCTTCCCACGATTCCCGTTCAACTCGTCGATATAAGGCGCAAGAGCTTCGGCTCGTTCTTCGTCCTCCGTGATCAACAGCTCCACACCGAGCTGAGCTTGCCCAAGACGTCCAGCGGCGTTCAATCGAGGTGCGATGGAGAACCCAAAGTCGTCTGAGTTCAACTGTTCTTTCTCGTCGAGCTTGGCGATCTTCATGAGCTTTTGCAGACCGAGTGGCGCATGCTTTCGTAGAGTCTTCAGACCGCTCCGCACGATGACGCGATTTTCGTCCAGCAAGGGCACCACATCCGCTACCGTTGCGATGGCGGCTAACCCGACCGCTTGCAGCAGGAAGTCTCGTAAACGATCCGTCACCCTGGGCGAACCACAGTGTGCCTGGCAAAGAGCCCAGGCCAGCTTGAATGCCACTCCTGCACCACACAATCCGGGAAACGGATAGTTTGTGCCTGGCAAGCTCGGATGCACAATAGCGTCTGCCACTGGCAATTCTTCTGCGAAGCGGTGATGGTCGGTAACGACCAGCGAAACGCCCAATTCGTGCGCTCGCTTTGCTGCAAGGATACTCGCGATTCCACAATCGACGGTTATGATCAGCTGCTTACCACGAGCTTGTAATTTCTCTACAACTTCCGCGTGCAGTCCATAGCCCTCTTCCATGCGGTTCGGCAGATGGTAGATAACTTTGGCACCGATCAAACTTAGGCATCGGTAGAGAATCGATGTCGCGGTCATGCCATCGGCGTCGTAGTCACCATAAACGACGATTTCCTCCTCGCCGCTGATCGCTTTCATGATCCGCTCAACCGCAGCCGGCAATCCAGGGAGTTCCTCTGGCGGACGCAAGTCGGTGAGCTTTGCTTCTAGGAACCGCGTGACATCTTCCTGCTCGGTGATTCCGCGGTTAAGCAACAATTGCGCGACGATAGGAGAAACCCCCGCTCGCTCAACCAGCGACTCGATCTCCACTCGGTCGTGAGGCGTAAACTTCCATTTCTTCGCGGGCATACTATGATCCTGGTCAAACGCTTCTATTTCGAAGTTGTATCATAGCCGTTTCGCCGATCCTACTGTAGGTCGTGTGACTTCATTAGCGGAGCAGATCAGAGTCGCAAATTGGTGAGATGAGCCGTATCCGCTAGCGTAGGGCCAAACCAAGAAAACACTTACCGGAGGCTCACGAATCGGCCCCCTGATTTGCCATGTATTGCCGTGTTCGCGTCGCCGCGGCATGCCCGAAAGCCTTCTTATTTCGGCTCAACCACGGAACCCAAGAGAATGAATTACCGCACTGCCGTCATCGGGACGGGTTTCATTGGCCCCGTCCATGTTGAAGCACTTCGCCGTGCCGGAGTCAGCGTTACAGGGATCTTAGGCAGTTCGCCAGCGAAATCCGTTGCTACTGCCGAAAGTCTGCACCTTCCAAGAGCCTACCAGAACCTGGAAGAAATACTCGCCGACGCAGAAGTAGATTGCGTTCACATCACTTCTCCCAATCAGGCTCACTTCTCCCAGGCCACCGCCAGCTTGAAAGCCGGCAAACACGTTCTATGCGAAAAGCCGTTGGCGATGAACGCAACCGAGAGTGCCCAGCTCGTATCGCTTGCGAAGCAAACGGGCCTGGCCGCAGGAGTCAACTACAACATCCGCTACTACCCACTTTGCATTGAAGCCGCCGAACGACAACGCGGCGGAGAGCTAGGCAACATCTATCACGTTCAAGGCAGCTATGTGCAGGACTGGCTGTTCCACCGGAGCGACTTCAACTGGCGCGTTAGCGCAGCTAAAGGCGGACCACTGCGCGCCGTCGCCGACATTGGAACACATTGGCTCGATCTGATGCAAACCATCGTCGGCTCCAAAGTCCAATCTGTCATGGCCGACTTGCAGATTGTTTTTCCTGAACGTGATCGTCCCACCGGTGGCGTCGAGACCTTCTCTAGCGAAATCGATGCCTTACAGACTGCTGCGTCGGAGACCGTGAAGATCGACACCGAAGACGCCGGCACCATTCTGCTGCGATTTGAGTGCGGCGCTCGCGGCTGCTTGCATGTGTCCCAAGTGACGGCAGGTCGAAAGAATTGCCTACGCTTCGATATCGCTGGCTCCAAGCAATCGATCTCATGGAATAGCGAACAGCCCAACCAGCTTTGGGCGGGTCGACGCGACGAGCCAAACGAGTCCCTAATTCGCGATCCCGCTTTGATGCACCAACGAGCAAGCGACTTTTCGAGCTATCCGGCAGGTCATAACGAAGGATTCTCAGACACTTTCAAGCAACTCTTCGTCGACTTTTACAGCTCGATAGGTTCGGACAAAACCAGCTACCCAACTTTCGCCGACGGGCACCAAGAAATTCTGCTTTGCGAAGCGATTCTTCAGAGCGCAAAACGAGAGAGTTGGGTATCAGTCAATTAGATCACCATCTCATCGAGTTACGCCATTGTCATAAAACTGCTCCTGCATGACGTTGGTAGAATCCAGCTCGCGATGAAAGGTGTAAATGAGACGCAATACCAGCATGCAGTCCGCCAAAGATCCAATGATGACCAGGAGGCCAAAGGATTCTTGAATACGCGTAGCGCTCACCGTTGCGAACCAAGCTAGTGCCGAAAAGATGAAGGAGAACGTACGTCGAAGGTTTGCCTTCTCTATCAAATCACGGCATGAGGATTGACCTGCGAGATCCGCCAGGCCTCCGAAGAGACTCCATATCACTGCACAGTTGACTACCCCGCAGACGCGAAAAAGGCAGGCTCGGTTGTAACCAACATGTCGATGATCGCGAGAGCGACGAGAAATAAGGCTGTGGGATATGGTGTAGAAAACCTCGGAATTTGGCCGTTCAAACCGCTACATCCCAAGACGACCGCAAGATCGCTAACAAAATCGGGCATCAGATCCACCAGATTAACTTTGAAATCGTAGTCCGCCAGGACACGGCCCAAAAAGCATTTCCGTCTTTTTCGGAAAAGTTTGTAAGTCGCGGTACTTCTCGACGTCTCTATCTGTAGCGAACGTGATTTCAAACGTGTTTGATTCCGCCGGAGCACCTTCGTGCTTTAGGGAAACCCATAAAAAAGGAGCTCGCTCGACTCGAAATATCACGCCTAACTTAGCCCGCTCTGCCGTTCGGCTTCGCCTCGGCACCGCAGGCGGGCCCTACACCTGTGGTTCGCCATTGCATGACGATGTCGCGTCACGGTGCAAAACCAGCCTTCCGCCCCAAAAAATGAAATCACGTTCGCTCGTTTTTTCTTCTTCCTGTGGTCGCATGCTTAAGAATGCTGCTCCACAGAGTAATTCAATCTTCCAATGACGCCCCATACGGTCGGGCAAAAATAAGGAACATTACTATGCATACAAACGCTCGCAACCTTCACACTCGATTCGTCCTGCCTAGTTTTATGCTGCTACTAACATTCGCCTCAGCACCAATCGCTCTGTCTCAGCAAAGTGATCTAGGGCAAAGAGAATCTATGAAGAGCCGCACACAGACGACTTCAAGCGAAAAACTGCCTGCCTCACAGGCCAAGACGAAGCCCAAACTGACTGGACGCCTGCCGCGCTATTTCTCCGCCGTTGTTAGCCCAGACCAACGGAGCGAAATCTATCGCATTCAAAATGATTACGCCGTCCAGATGAAGGCTCTCCAGGAACAACTGGCTGCCTTGAAAGCAGACGAAATGGGCGAGATAGAAGCGGTGCTTTCGAAAACTCAGCTCAAGCAGGTCGGACAGATGCGCGAGAAAGCGAAGGAACGAATAGCTACCCGACGAGTGGCAGGCTCAACCAAGCCCAAATCGGGCTCGCGCGAAAAAGCCACCGAGACAGCGAACCCCCAAGATAAAGGCTAAGTCCAGAAAGGACTTTGCGAGTGGTCTGGCCGGGGCCCAACTGATCCCCAAGTTGCTCCGGCCGGGCTACCGCCCTTTCTGCGGGGCCGGATGCAAAGCCGAAACGAAAGATCTCAGGTAGCTACCTTTAGCATCCCGCGGCGCACAACCAGTCTCGTGACATCAGGTCAAATTGCCCTCAATTGACCTGTTTGCCAACGACGCATGTCGCGAGCAGAGCAAGAAACCTTTCAATTCACAACTCATCCACCACCAATCCAAATGCATCGGCGCTAACAACTTGAATCTGAGCCCCATCTTCCACCAATCCGCTTTGGGCTCGGGCTGAACACTCTGCACCTTCCACAAGCACAACTCCAGAAGGATTGAGCGCACCCACGCTTACGCCAATCCTGCCAATCATATTCTTCACGACCGGCGGTTGATTCGCGTTTGCACTCGCTCCGGGATCTTCCGTTCTGGCAGCCCTCCTGCGAGACCTCTTGTTTTCCTCACCGCATACGCAGCCATCTAGACAGCAGACGCATCCATCGAAATTGCAGGACAGACATTCCGCTCCGGTACAATGGCAATTCACGCAATCGCAGCCGCCGCAATCACAGGTATCACAGAAGCCGCTTCGTTGGCGGAGCAAAGGACTCCGAAAACGACTAGCAGACGATATTCTTGGCCTCCGCTGTAGCGTGAGCCGTTTTTTGCTAGTCAGACTCCCCATACGTGAGCGAAGAACTTGCGCTGATAAAGAACTCGGACCAGCTATTTCGCTGCACGCCCAGCCAGCAGCACTGAGTTCTTGCTGAGCCTTCAGCAGCGCAGCATGAGCTTGCTCTGCAGAGCGGACTGGATTGGCTTGCTTGCGTCTGACATCACGCGGCCAATCTATGGCGCAATCAAATGCAACAATGGTTGCGCCAACATGGCCTCCGATATCCAAGAGTCGCTTCTTCAGATCCTTAGTGAGTGCAAGCTGGTCACCAGGTAGAGAGAACAAGTATGCAAAGCCATCACGAGTTGCAGATTGGAAATCGCTCAAGTCGCTGCTTGAAGACCTCTCCACGCATTGATGTGTCTCCATGATGCATGTCAGCCGATCTTCAAAGCTTGAGTCTATGGTGAGAAAGTGCTCGTGCGCCCGATTGATAGACTTGCGAAGCCACCAGAGCACAACTCGGGCAGACGCGCTACGGTCGTCTGCCACGTCGTCTCGCATCTTGATTTCGGCCAACAAGATCGCAAACGCTGCGCAAAAATCGGCGACCTGTTTGTCCTGGTCGCCACAGTTCCTTGGTCCTTTCTTGCAGAGTCGGCAGCAGGTTGGTGCTTCGGCACCTGGGGCACTGCACAGCTTCAGGTCGATGGCTAAGGCGTACAAAAAGACCGATTCATAGCTATGGAAAAAGGTGGAAAGCCGTCCTTCTCGCTGCCACATATTTTGGCAGCAACGGGCATAAACCTGCCGATAAGACCTTCCGACGCATCCTGCGTTTAAGAATCCGAACATGTAGGATTAGCTTTTGGACGATACGTTCTAAGAGGAATTGGTTTTATTCTTTTTCTGCGTAGCTGTCTTTTCCGCCTGAGCCTTTTGCTTTGCTTTCTTTGCTTCGGCTGCCCAATTGGCGAATCTGGGAGGGCGCGCGTCAACGTACTGCTTGAGTGCCGCTTGCAGCATTCCATTTACGCCCGCTTGCTCTTTCGTTAACCCAGCGAGGGAGAGAGGACTTTTCTCAAGCACATCATTTTGAATATCATAGAATTCGCCGCTACCGTAAAGTTTGTATCGCTGGTTGCGCGAAAACTCCTTGCCGGTGGGCCCGCCGTTACGAGCGTACCAAACATAAATCCAATCGCGTGGATTTCCCTTTTCGCCTCGGAGCTGTGGTAAGAAGCTGCGGCCATCGACCGGACGATCAGAGGGTAGCGGAACACCAGCTGCTTCACAAAGGGTAGGCATAAAGTCGCTGAAGTCTACCAAGTTTTGGCTCACTACTCCAGAAGGCGTGTGGCCCGGCCAATGCGCAATGAAAGGCACCCGACAGCCCGCATCAGGCGTTGTGCCTTTGCCGCCAACTACCTTGCGACCGTTCATCATAGAAACGACAGGCGTGTCGGTACCGTTGTCTCCAGTGAATAGGACGATCGTGTTGTCCCGGACACAAGATGCTTCTAGTTGATTCAGAATCTGTCCTATGATCTTGTCCATATAGTTGACCATGTCGCCAAAGTACTTGGGGTCGCCCTTGTAAGTCTTCGAGCCCTTGCTGGTCGGATCCCAATCTTCGGAATCAGGTGTTGGCTCAAAAGGACAGTGCGTCAATATCATTGGGTAGTAGAGGAGGAAAGGCCCGTTTTTGTGACGCTCGATAAAGTCACAGGCGTAGTCTGCGCAGATGTCCGGACCATACTTGCCCGGAAAGTCCTTCTTGACTCCGTTGATCTCCAGTCCTGGGGAAGCGTAGCGAGATTTGGAACGCAACATATGCCACAGGCAATACTCGTCGAAGCCAAAATGATCTGGCAAGCTCGTGTCTTTTCCAAGTTGCCATTTACCGACGATCCCCGTCTTGTAACCTCCCTCACGCAGTTGATGCGCAAAAGTTCGTTGGCTCTTCTCCAGTAGGCCGAACACGGCATAGTTACGAACGTTGTACATTCCCGTCATCAATTTGACTCGGGAAGGGGTGCAGATGGGCTGCGAGTAACAATGCTCAAAGCGCATCCCTTGCTTGGCCAAATCATCCAAAACAGGCGTTTGATACGATTCACCACCGTTGGCCGTAATGCACTCGTAGCCCAAGTCATCCGCCATGATCAGCACGATGTTCGGCCTTTCATCGGCAACTAACAACGTCGTCAGCATTAACACGGCTGACCCGGTGACAATCTTCTTCAAGCAATTGAAACTCATAACAGTCTTCGTCCTAGGGCGCAAAGAGATCCGACGATGCATCAGATTCGAGCCAATTCATCGAGAACTTGACGAACGAAATATTTGCATAGCCGTCTTTTTCGTAGAGCAGTCCAACATCGCCATCCGGCAGCTTGACCAAGTTGGAATAGGCCGAGCTGCCTGAGAAGATCTGCTTCACAACAGGCCAAGTCTTTCCATCGTCATGACTCAGCCACACATGCATATTCTCGCGCTTCTTTCCTTTGGGACTGGAGAACAGTAGGCGACTCTTTCCCCCTACATCTGCGAAGGAAAAGCGAATCATGCTGGCTTGGCAGACTGGCGTATCGAGCGTCGAATCCAGGTAATCGTCTTCCCAGTTCTCTCCGCCATCATTGCTGATTGACATCGCTCGTTTGTTCTTGCCGTGATAGGAACGCATGGCCTGTAGTACCGAGCCATCGGACAGTTCTGCCACGGCCGATTCATTGGTTTTATCTTGATGCACACCGCCAAGCTGCCATGTCGCTCCATGATCATCGGAGTAAATGACATGACTACGATAAGGATGCCTTGACGCATCAGTGTGATCGGAATGGTTGCATGGGATCACTAGCCGTCCCGCGTACTTTCCGCGAGTCAGTTGGATTGCATTGCCAGGGCCGGTAGCATACCAGCGCCAATGATCTTCGCGAGTGCTGTCGCTGATCTTCTTCGGAGGAACCCAGTTTCGCCCATCGTCTTTCGAGTGTGATACATAGACTTGTCGCGGGTATTTGCTCGTGCCTTCCATGATCTTGTGTTCACTATCGGAGCCGAGATTCCAGGTCAGTAGGAGCCAAATTACGCCCGTTTCTTGATCCACCACGGGGCTTGGATTCCCACAAGTGTTGCCTGCGTCGTCCCAGATCAACTGCGGTTTCGACCAGGTTTTTCCCAAGTCCTCGGAACGACTGACAAGCATGTCGATATTGCCCGCGTCGCCGCGGCCAGACTTTCGTCCTTCGCAAAAAGCAAGCAGCGTCCCTTCTTTGCTGCGCACAATGGCAGGAATGCGATAACACGAAATGCCGGCCTCTTGCTCGGAAAAGACGCGCACTGAGTCAAGATCTGCCCAAGAACCGGCAAGAAGCGACAATGTAAGACAAAGCTTCAAGCACCACGTCATATCCGGTTGAACTGCGTGCGAATGGAAGGGCTCGAATGGGAATGCTTGGACTTGAGCAACTCGTAGTCTATGTGTCAGTGTTGGTGGTCGTCAGCCGAGTTTCTTCCCAAGGGCTTGCCTGGACTTGCTTAGAA
>PKCQ01000485.1 GCA_002862265.1 Planctomycetaceae bacterium
AAAAAAGATGAATTTGATCCTAAAAAACCGACAAAGCAAAGTCTGGGCAAATTGCTTGGAGAAATTCTCTCTTGTTGCGGCCAATGTGGCGGGTTCTGCATTCGGTGCGATGAGGACCACTTCTGTTGCTTCAGGCAAAGCGAGGTTCTCCAGCTGATTCAAGTCTGATAGTCGCAAGAGAATCCCAGACCTGTGTTCTGCCGACGCTGCGACTTCAGCACTTCGTGTCTCTGCTGACGGAAACTCACGCAGATCAATCAGGTGCCACGACAGCTTGCTGGGCGTTGCCCCGGGCGCGAAGGGGCCGCAGGACCCGGCATAGACCGTTCCCATGGATGTGACTTCGGTTGAATCGGTAATGTGGTCAGCGACGGCGCAGGGGGCCAGTAGCACCGTGTCTAGCTCAAGCTCGTCGTCGATGTTCATCTCCAACCCATAGGCATCGCAGTAAACGTCGTACTCAGGATCGTCCTCGTATACAAACATTGTGTAAGCGACCATCATGCGTGACATCGAGGAATCTCCTAGCAGAGTCGTAGGTGGGTTCGGGTAGAGCCATTGAAAGTGGGGCCGGGCAGAGGCAATCAACACGATGAAACATTTCGCTTTCTGTTAGCCTGCTTCTTTTTTTGGCACTCCTCATTGTGCCTGATTTGCTCACGGCGAAGTGGTAATGGGATTGCATCGACATACGGCTTGAGTTGTACCAATGTCTTCTCAACCGCCGAGTCGAGAGATGGTGAGACGCATGAGAATCTCTCGCCGCGTCTCAGGGTGTCTCCGACTCTGCGTTTTTGCTTGAGCGTTGGTCCATAGCAAAGATCGATGGAGCTAGAATTCATTTCCGGAACGATATCAGCTCTACTTCGCAACACATTCTGAGTCGCGCACAAGCCTGCAGTTGGGATTTGAGTCTGTAAATCCGGGCTCCCCATGCCACCGGGCTTGTGACCATGTCCACAACCGACGAGCGACGCCGCCATTAAGAGTGGTGAAGAACATCTAGTCGTTTTCTACTTTGAACGTGTCGCAGGAGTTGGCTTGGATTCCAAGCCTGCTGTGTTCTCGGTGATAACGGAGTAACTGCTTTGGGCTCCTTGCTTCGTGGTTTTGTCAATAAACTCCATCTTAGCGAGCGGTTGAGTCGGAGTGTCGCTGTACTGCAAGTTCTGAAACAACTGTCTCCCGAAGCGATTCTTGCCGGCGCCGGTGACTTCGGCTAGTAGCTTGCCATCTCGCAAGATCCGAAACTTTTCGATCCCACTTTCGAGGTCTGCTTCTGCAGTCCAGCTCAAGCGATTTCCCTGGATTTCAACACTAGTGGGAGCAGGGGGCGGTGTTTTGTCGACAACATTCGTGTCCTTTCGAAACTGCATCCAGGCCGTGGCGATCTCCTTGCCGGGAAGCCAACCAGCCTTGAGCGGATCCCCCTTGTATTGTTTGGCGGGCAGGGCAGTGAGGCTAGTTGGTTCTGCGAGCCATACTTCGTCGAGGTTGATTTGCTGCAAGGGTTGCCCAGACTTTTTCGGGAGTCGCAGACTCAGGCACTTGTCCAACCAGGGGATCGCTAGATACCTTGAATTGCCGCATTCGTGTGCGGTCAGCGGATCAATTGCGACGCCGAGCAGGCCTCCACTCCCACGCACTCTTCCGAAGAAGGCCACGTTGGCTGGCCAAACTTTGGCGAAGCGTCCGTCCTTCAAGGTGACTCCTTCCTTAGTGCCCAGGTTGCACATCATCGGAACGCCGAGTGCAGCGTCTGGTAGCGAATGAGGTTTGATAGCTGGACGCTCCGGATTGGTTTCGAAAAGCGGTACGCCAGAGCGGAGCCAAGCGGCTGCGACGCGTTCTGGTTGCGTCATCACAATTCCGCCGCACCAGTGCCCGCCCCCACTGTGTCCCCAAAGAGCTAGCGGTGCAGTGGCAAGTTCGGGATGCCCCGAGAGCTTGCCGAGTTCGAGCAACGCGCGGTCAAACGTTGCAGCTGATCCATTGCGAGGGTCGCACCACATCTGACAATCGGCCTTCTGAGGCTGCTCAAAGGATGGAGACAGCAGAGCGCAATCATGTTTTCTAGCCAATGCTTGCCAGTGTAAATCGTATGCACCGGTGAGTCCCGACTCGCAAGAGCCTTCACCACAGCCGTGTTGATGCACGACGATCCCACGCAGCGTCTTGACGCCGTCGGGAAGCCAGACGGTGTACTTCACCGGAAAGATTAACTTGCCTTCTTCCTTCGAGGCCTCGAATCGAACTCGATAGTAAGGAGGATCTGCAGGGGGAAAGATATCGTAAGGAGGGGCTTGCGCAGTTGCCTCCCATGCAAAAGTCAACGAGCAAAGGATCGCAAGGACGGCTTGAGCAACGGGATAGAATCGCATGTGAAGAATTGTGCCCTTAGGGAATCCTGTGAGGTGTGCATTCCATAGGGGGAATGGCTGAAGTGTGGACATGCATCGATTGTAGCTCAATCGATTAGTCGACTCAGCGATGTCAAACCGTTCGAGAAGCTAACCTACCAATTCTTTTGCAAGGTATGATAGATCCCGGAGTCACGACAGCAAGCCGACAAGAAGAGATTAAGCTGTTTACCGTTGAATCGCTTCAAACTGGATACATCTTATGAAGAACATCAGATTGATCACCAAGCTTTCATTTTCCTACATAGCTCTGTGCATTGCACTATCAGTCACTAAAACAGTAAGAGCAGAAGACCATCTTGCATTTCAGCCAGTGAAAGAGCTATTCGCCGCAATGTCGAAGCACGACGGTGAATCGATGCGGGCGACTTCGACGGAGGATTTCCAATTGCTTGAGCACGGTGAAGATTGGTCCATGCAAAGACTCATCGACGCGGTACAACCAAAGGGGAAGCCTTATGTGCGTCGGAATTTCTTCAAGCAGATTCGTGCTCGTGAGAAAGGCGATATGGCTTGGGTAAGTTACTGGAACAAAGCTGAGATTCGAGGTGCGAGCGGACTTCGCACCGTGGTGTGGCTGGAAAGTGCTGTGATGGTGAAGGCAGACGGTGAATGGGCGGTCCAGTTACTGCACTCAACCCGCTTGGACCCCGACAAGCATCCGGAGGGAATCAAGTGGGAAGAGTTCAAGTCGGTCAAAAAATAGATGCGGATAACAAGCAGGATGCTTATCCCACTCGAATACCGATGTACATTACGGATGCTGGACGATCCAAACGAGTGTAATGACCATGAGGATGATGAGTAAGAATGTCATCCGAGTGCCCCACTTCTCACTTTGGCTATGTCCATGACGCGCTCGAACGCCGCATGCCCAGAGGACAAACGAGGAGCCAATCATGATTGTTAGCATGTTGGCGATGAACAGCAGCACTGGTCCATAGATCAGGTTTCCAGCACCTTGTGAGCCAACTGGTGGAAGGATCTCGATGCCTTGAAACGCAATATGCATGCCAGCGGTTGCGATCGGAGGAACCAAGGCTGCCGCGATGGCCGCACCAGCCAATGCATCGGCAAGGTGCGTGCGTGTTCTCGCAAATGCTGCAGCAGAGCCCCCAACCAGGCCGACGAGAAAATCAATTGCAGTTGGGTGGGAGCGAGACCACATTTCTTCGGTCAAATGAATTGCCCCGTCTTCATAGTTGAGAATGCTGGGGACGAAGAAGCGCACGAGCAGTCCGAAAAACATACTGGTTAGAACAGCCGCAACGAATCCGAGCAGGATACTCCGCAAGCTGTTGCGAAAGAGAGGGCGATTACCGTTGGAGATGGAAAGCCCCGCGCCGAGGATCGGCGTCATCAGCGGAGCCACCAACATCGCACCTATGATCACGGCAGCAGAGTTTTGTAGCAGCCCAAAGGAGGCTAAGAAAGTCGAGCAACAGATCAAGGCAACGAACTCGAAGTCGAGACCAGAATACTTCTCAAGCTGTTCGGCCAAGTCCTTACGTTGCTGACGTTCCATCTGCGGGATAAAGCGTGAAACCAAATTCGGGAGCTTCACATCCCAGAACCAAACCCAAGAGCTCTTTTCTTTGCGCAAAAGAAACACTGGTCCAGCAGCGTACTCGATTACCGATCTCGCTTGCTTTAGTCCCGTATCCAAATCCTCTGCCACGCAGGAAAGGACGACCCAATCCTTGGCGTCGCCGGCTGGCTGTGAGGCGTGTGACTCTTGTTCAATGTCGAGATCTTCAAGCTTCGGAATGGCCTGAACGGTGCCGCAGAACCAACTCGCATTGGTCGAAAGCTTGGCCGCGACGATGGAGAAACGTTCAGGTTCTTCTTCTAAGCTTGGGTGAGGTTCGAAGCAGGAAACACCGTGACGACAATTCTTGAGCAGACCGCGTCGGAAGTCGTCGAGTTTGTCTAGTCCTGCGATGAGTACGAGACGCAAGCCTCGTTCTGAGTCCAGCTGCCGCGCGAAGTCTTTCGCATCACCCTCGAACTCCTCGATTGGCGACTTGGACAGATACGCGGAGTCATCGCAGCGCAGCTTCACCTGTTTCACCATCGAAGCGGTCGAATTAGCCACGATGGTAATCTTGGCTGTGTATCCCGATGTGGCGCAAATGCGTTCTGCCACTGCAAACCCGGACGCGACCTCGGAAGCGGAGAAGAGCACTAGGCGTAATTGATACTTTGCTGCCATGGAGGATCTCAGGTCCGTGGCAAAGATTATGAAGCATTTGCCGAGATTCGAAACACTAGGACCGCGGAGCTGGACCGCGGAGCTAGTTGTTGAAGCCACCGGCTGCTGGGGCGGCCGCGTTAGGATTGGCGGCTCCATTCTGGTCCGGGGCGGGAAGCTTGGCTGCGTCGCCAAGTAGCTGGCGAATGAAAGTCACCTTCGGGTCAACTGTTCCCGAAACGCGATCGGCGCTGAGGTGATCAGCCAAGTAGCGTTCGAGTTGCTTCTTCTCGGGTACTTTAAATCGATCTCCCTTTTGCAGGATCGGAAGATACTCGGGCATCGAACCGAAGGCTCGCGTTCCCGCCAGCTGGCAAGGAAACCAATAGCCTTGGCCTTCCTTGTCTTGCATGTAAAACTCAGCGTAACAGTGATTAGGGATCCACACGCAACGAGCGGGGACTCTTGCTGCACGACAGAGAGCGACGAAAGCACTGGTCATTTCCTCGCAATCACCTGTTCTGTCACGCAGCGCTTTTCTTACACTCTTCAGATCACCATTTTCATACTGAATATTCTCGCGAACCCAGTCGTAAAACATTTCGACCTTGTTCCATTCAGTCAGCGGTTCTTCTGCCGTGATCTCACGAACGATTCGTTTTACTTCCGCGCTGGTGGTTTCAATGTAGGGACTGTTACCCATAAAGATCTTCGCTTCACGAGGGAGTCGTCGTGGAACGGTGAGAGTGGTTGGGTCATCGGGACCGACTGTGTGTTTCTTTTCAATGCGAACCTGTATTGTCGCCTCGACTTCGTAATTCGCGGGAATCGCACCACGGGCCTGTAGTACAAGTTGCTTGTTGTTACCGGGTAATTCTCTCAGGCTATAATTGAAAGGGCGAGGTACGTTCACGGCAACGACTTCCACCTTCTGCTCAGGCCACTCAGTGGGAAACACCGTCAGCGCTTTTGTGCCAACCATGTTGCTATTGCCGGCTTTAACTTTCACGCCGATCAACATCTCAATGTTTTTGGGGGCGACATAAGTCAGCATTTCAGGCTTGGCATCCGCTGCCGCGTCAGCAGGCTGATCCTGAGTCATTGCAACCGGTGACGATACGAGGATCAGCATCAACGAACTGGAGAGGGAAAGCAGTGACTTCATGAAATTCGATCCGAAGTGATATGCAGTGCAACGAAATTGCCGACGGCGTGTAAGAGAAAAGGATGGGCGATCTATTGCGAAGCTTGTGGCTCAAAATCTATTTTTGTTGGCAAGATGGTGAAAGGCAAAAGTATTTCTGTCTGATATTGTCGTTATCTCTGGCAGAGGCGATCGGCAGAAGGGCTTCTACAAATGGAAGTTCAGTCGCTCCTGGAAATGCTACTTGGAAACGAGCTTGGACGAGTTGATTCTGACTCGCCTTTCGCCCCAACGCGAATCGGGGACCCGCATCCAGGTTTGACACCAGCGCATAAAAAACGGGCAAGCGGTGGTGGTCCCCCCCGAAAACACCACACACTTGCTCGTCAAAATCCCATTGCTGGGGTCGTCAGATCTTGGTCGAGAACTAGGTACCAGTCCCCGTTCCGCCGTTAATAGGCCCCATTCGCGGAGGCGCGGTTTCTATCGTTGGGTAGGCCTCTACTGGCGTTTCATAAGTGCCGTATCCTGCAGCTGTGCCACAGGAGCTGCACCCAGGATCAGCGGGTCGGCTGTAGCCACAGCTGCCACACCCATCGCCGCGATAAATGTCGCCGTGCCACCAGCGGTCGATGATCCCACCACGGCAACCAGTGCTCACAGCCAACAGTAATGCAATTAGTGCTAGTCTTTTCATCGTTTTTCCTTCCACACAGTCTCGACAATCCGCAGAGTCTCTAACGACCCGGAAAAACTTACGACATGGAACACGAAGTGCAAACGAAACATGATGAAATCTTGCAACATTGTGGTGTTTTCTCATCACCACTGACGATACCCCTTGCGGTCGCCTTTGCTTTCATTGGATGCGAGGATATGCACCAAGTGGGACAAGGCGAAGCATCGGCATAATTGCTACAACTAGCGGTTTTAGTAACGCGGCATCGAGGCATTGAATAGGCCGAGGGGCTTAGGCGTGCTATCTCCAACCGGTGCAATTCAGGGTTTACTCGTATACCCTCCTGGGTTTGCGCCTATGCCCAAGACTGAGTTTGGTATTTCGCAGGATGCGACGGAGTTTTACGACACGGGTGCAAGTTTGAAGGAGCAAACTTCAGTCCCCTTGGATTTTATCCCAACAGCAAACAGGCTTCAGTCAACACGTTGATTCAGGGTGTCCAGGGGCAGATAAGGCGGCGGTATGACAAGGAGTGCAGGCCTGTTGATCCACTCACCACCTCTCCCAAGAGCAGCCAACACTCCGCAGCTGCACGCGTGCGCATTGTGTCAATACGTCTTCCGGATTGTATACTCACTCGGGTTCGGCATCGTTTCGTTTATTTCCAGCTTTAGTACTCCGCTGCAAGCCCAGTCGACGACTGGGCAATTTGCAGATCCCGGACTGATTGAAATTCCACGCGGCAAATCCCTGAGAGCCCCCGACTTGAGCTGGCAAGCTCATAATGCTGTTGTGGCAGAACTGCCAGCGCCAACGTCTAGTAATAGTCGAAGTTTAGGTCCAGCTAGTGTGCTACCCGAAGCTAGGACGCATGATGCAGCGTCCTCATCACTTCCGGAAGAACCTTTCGCTCGGACGGCTCTGGGAGTTCGTGTTATGGCTCCGCAGCCAAGTTCTCCGATCGTCATTCGCAGTGGTGACGCGGTGTGGGAAGTCAACGCAAGGAGCCTGCCTGCACGGACGATCCTAAACCCACTACCGAAAATTCTCTTTCGCCGCGCTAACGGCCAGCGATGGCAGGAGACTGACGCGGAGACTTTTGTCAGCGATTGTGAATCGTCGATCTCACAGCCGAACCGAAGAACGGTTGTTTATATCCATGGCAATTGGACATCAGCGGAAAAAGCTCGCCAACGTGGTCTGCTAATCTATCGACGCCTGTCGGCAATGACTGAAGATCCGATACAGTTCCTAATCTACTCGTGGAACTCTGATCGAGATTCCGGCCTTGCGAAAGATGTTAAGAAGAAGCGGTCACGCCTGAATTCTGAATCCTATTACTTGACACAGGTGCTACGATATGTTCCCGAAGGGAATCCCATGGGTGTGATTGGGTATAGCTTTGGAACGGGAGTGGCTTGCGGTGCCTTACATTTGGAAGCCGGCGGGGAGCTGTCGGGAGTGCAGCTGGAGTCGCGACTAAAGCGTCCGGAGCTGAATGTTGTTTTTCTGGCTGCGGCTATCGATCGTGCTGACCTTGCCGCCAATCGTCAGTACTCGCATGCTTTGGATCAAGTTGACAATTTGGACAATTTGTACAATACCTCGGATGTCGCGCTGAAGCGTTTCCGATTCTTGGATCGCGAACACGCTCCCATCGCCGCGGGATTCGCAGGTCTGCTACGATATCGGCAAGCCAACCCGAATATTCAACTTCGACAGTTCGACTGCACTAAATGGGTTGGCCGCAGTCACGCTGAGCTCGCCTATCTAATTGCTTGCCAGCCGTTCCAACGCTGTTTGTCGCGTTTGCTTGGGCAACTCGTTCCCGGAGAACGTTGAACTCGAAACCCCGATCGAACGCGAGCACAGGGCCCAGGCTACGCTTGAACGGCTATGCGTGGTAAGCTTCTGATGAGGGTCTGCTCGATCACAGCTTGACGCTCGAGCGAGGAGATTGGAGTCGATAGCCTCGCTAATGCTTCGGGTTGTGGCTTCAGGTTGTCGAGAAAATTTGCAAGTTCTGACAGGAGGCTTCATAGCTCTGCGCCCGTTCTCAGCGATCCTAGTGCCAATGAAACTGTTTCATACAAAGTCGATTGATTGTCTGCTCAATGGTTTGCCTGGTCCGGCGGAAGCTGGTTGCCTCAGACGGAGGTAGGGCTGTCTCTATCTGATCTTGGAGTGCTTCAAGCTGCGATTGTTGTGGAGCGTTTGCGAACTGCCAATGCCTCTCTGATAGACTTGGCAGCGCACCGGGAACGTTTTGAATCGGGATGCAGGCAACTTGGGATCGAGCTGCCTGTCACCTGGTCACTCGACGAGTTATCCGCTGAGTGCTTGCAGCGGCACTTGGAGATGTCAGAAGAGGAAGAACTGGCTATTGTTTGGATGGCAACCCCGGGAGTTGCCGGTAAGCCAACTTTGCTTGTTCATGCACAGCCGTTGCCTTGGGATAGCATTGCGAGCTTGACCAGTGTTGGCCAAGAACTAGTGGTGAGTGATGCTCAAAGCGTACCAGCCGAGTGTTGGTCCCCGCAGATCAAGACGCGATCGCGGTTACAATACTATCTTGCAGATCGCCAGGCTCGAGAACAGACGGGCAATGAGCTGGCTGCTGGCTTATTGCCTAACGCTGATGAAGGCCTTACTGAAACCTCGGCAGCGAACATTCTTGTGCTACATGATGGCAAGCTTTTTTCGCCGCCGCCGGAGTTCATTTTGCAAGGCGTGAGTCTAAGGAGAAGCGTGAGGCTGGCTGAATCCATGGGGGTGCAGGTTAGTTACGAGCACATCTCATTCGATATGGCCTTACAGGCGGATGAGTTGTTGCTTGCGGGCACGACGAGTTGCCTTTGGTTTGCAAGTCGGCTCGAGTGTAAAGGAAGAAGCAAGAACTATGCGTCTGGCGAAACGGGCTCCCTGTTTCATCGCCTGTCTCAAGCCTGGCGAGAAGACTTGGAGCTGGATTACATCGAGCAAGCGGTGAGGAATGCAGCAAGTGGAGGAGTGAGGTGATGCAAGAGCTCAGCGAAATGCAGGCTGCTGTTCGCAGCGCGAGCAAGATCTTGCCACAGGGAAACAAAACGAATCCTGGATTGCTTTCTGCACCGGCTGATACTTCGATGCTATCCACAGCGAACTTGAATGGCATAGTGACTTACGATCCATCGGAGTTCCTCATTACTGCACTAGCAGGAACTCCCCTTCAAACGTTGGTGTCGGCTTTAGCCGAGCAGGGACAGTATTTGCCTTTTGACCCATTGTGGGGCGAAAGCGGATCCACAATCGGCGGTGCGATCGCTGGTGGCGTCAGCGGTCCGAGGCAATTGCTGTATGGAAGCCTTCGAGACTTTGTGATGGAGGTTCAGCTAATCGACGGCCTCGGCGAGATTGTCCGGGGAGGCGGCAAGGTCGTTAAAAACTCCGCGGGATTTGATCTACCCAAGCTTATGGTTGGAAGTTATGGCCGTCTGGGAGTGCTGACAGAAGTTACTTTGAAGGTTCTGCCCGCCCCAGAGACTTACCTAGGTTTGCGAGTCGAGTGCTCGAGTTTTGGTGATGCAATGCGGTGCGTTCGGGCGCTGCGCAGTGAACCGTTGCCCATCGCGAGCCTTGAGATCGGTCAGGACGCATTCCTAGATTGCGAATTTGCTGGAATGTCATCTGCATTGGTGGCAGTTGCCGAACGGGCGAAGGCACTTCTGCCTG
>PKCQ01000279.1 GCA_002862265.1 Planctomycetaceae bacterium
CGAACTCGCAATCGTCGAGGCCAAAATGAGAGAAATGGGTTACTCAGAATCTTAAAACTGGTACAACTGCGTTTCTCCCAAAGTGCCTTCTGTCAATCTGGGAAAGCAGGCACAAACTCATGCACTTTCGGCCAAAGATTCGTCTCTGCTGCCTCGTTACGATGCCCACCGCCCCGTGAGCACCACCTTTTCAACTTCCGCGAAGTCAAAAATGCGTGAACTTAAAATCTTGAGCGGGCGAGCCAACCCGCAGCTTGCTCAAGACATCTGCGGTTTCCTGCATCTCTCCCTCGGCTCAGTTTCGCTGGGCAAGTTTCCAGATGGCGAAAACTACTGCAAGATCGAGAATGACGTGCGCGGCCGCGACGTTTTCTTGATCCAGCCAACGTGCCCGCCGGTCAACGATAATTTGCTCGAGCTGCTGATCATGATTGACAGCTGCAAACGAGCGAGTGCAGCGCGAGTCACGGTAGTCATTCCTTACTTTGGCTACGCACGACAGGACCGCAAGGACGAGGGGCGGACACCGATCACTGCCAAACTCGTAGCCAATATGATCGACCGTGCCGGCGCTGACCGAGTACTGACAATGGACTTGCACGCGGCGCAGATCCAGGGCTTCTTTGATGTCCCGGTCGACCACCTCTACGCAGCACCTGTCCTTAACGGATACTTCAAGGACATGGGCTACGATCCGGATGAGCTTGTCGTGGTCAGCCCCGACGAGGGCAGTATCAAACGAGCAATCGGTCACTCGAAACGCCTCGGCGGCAAACTGGCGATCGTGGACAAACGTCGCGACAATGCCTTGACGACCCAACAAAAGAACATCATCGGCGGACCCGTCGAAGGCAAGATCTGCCTGATGTTTGACGATATGATTAGCACCGCTGGTTCGATTTGTGGTGCGGCAAAGCTCGTTCACGAGAGCGGGGCCAAGGAGATTCACTTGGCGGCAACTCATGGTGTTCTTTGTGGCAACGCAATTGAGAATTTGAGTGAAGCTCCCATCAAGTCACTTTGCCTTACCAATACAATTCCACTGACGCCTGAGAAGAAACTTAACTCTATCCAGACTGTATCAGTCGCTCCGATGTTGGCAGAAGCCATCCGCAGAATTCACCACGACCAGTCGATCAGCGCGATGTTCCGCGGAGGCGAGAATTAGCAACACGGCATAGGCCTCGCTTCCCGCCTGACTACGAATCTTGAAACCATCCCCACCCTTGTGACCTGGGGCCAAGTGAATTAGCCTCAGGGTGTGAACCTGTTCCTCCCCGAGAATTTGTCCAAATCCCGAAATGGCCAAGAAAAAACAATCGCTGCAGTACATTGAACCCATCGGCCCTCGCGTCCTGGTTCTGAAGGATGAGCCCAAACGTGAGACGAAGGGCGGCATCGCATTGCCTGACGCGGCGGAAATCCCGACGATTACTGGCCGAATCGTGACCATCAGCCGCGTTGTCGAGCACGACGACGATGTACCACTGCGTCAGTATGACAAAATCTTATTCCATCCAAAGGACGCAGTGCCCGTCGATTTCGAACCTGACAACAAGCATTTTGTCGTCCCTATCGAGGACATCGTCGCCGTTTTTCGTAGCGAAGCCCCCGAATAGCTTTCTTCTGAAAACCAGCCATCAGCCGCACACTCGCCCAATGCAGAGCCGCGGGCGCCGTCATACCCGGACATCGATCCTTTCGCTCCTTTTGATTCCCATCTCACCAGCCTTTTTCCCATCTTGCCTGATCAGACTACCTCATTTCAAAATGATCCTGACTTGGTCCGCAGGTTGCTCTTGAAAGAAGTAGCTGATCTGGCATACTTGGCGATTCGATTGTTTCTGTAGACATGGTCCGCCAAGAACCCGATTTCATAGGGACCGCCACTAGATTGAGTGAGGAGTCCAAATCCACTCAGGCCGCAGACAAATCAGAACCATGATGGCGGCACCGGCTGTTTTTGAGCCGAAAGCACAGAAAAACCTAAATCAGATAATTAGTGATTGGCTATGAGCACCGAAACTATCCAAGTAAGCAAGCGAGAAGGCACTGGAACGCTCGCGTCCAAGAAACTGCGACAAACCGGCGACATTCCTGCGATTCTGTACGGCCACGGCGAAGAGAACGTGAGTTTGTCAGTTAGCGCCGAAGCAATCCACCGTGCGATCGAAAACGGTGTCAAGTTGCTGACTTTGTCCGGCGATGTCACCGAGACCGCGCTTCTGCGTGACGTCCAATGGGATGCCTTCGGAATCGACATCCTCCATATCGACCTCTTCCGCGTTTCCGCAGACGAGGCTGTTGAAGTTACCTTGCCTGTCGAGCTCCATGGCGAAGCCCCAGGTATTGGTGAAGGCGGCAAGTTGTCCTTCCCAGTTCACGACCTGACCATTTCCTGTCCAGCGGGAAGCATTCCGGAAGTGTTGCAGATCAACATCAGTGAACTGCATATGGGACAATCGATCCAAGCCAAGGATATCCGGCTTCCGGAAGGTGCGACTGTCGTTACCAATCCGACCGAAGTCGTAGTACACATTCCTGTTCCGACTTCGATTCGCTTGGCGGAAGCCGCCGCGAAGCAGGAAGCGGCGAAGGCGGAAGCTTAGTCGCCTGAGCACCAGGCCAAAGGCATGGCTGACTCCGAAGACAAACTCAAGATTGTTGTTGGCCTCGGTAATCCCGGTGCCAAGTACAACAAAACAAGACATAACATCGGCTTCCAAGTCATCGACAGACTGTCTAACGACTTGGGAGCCTCCCTGCCGAACGCCAAGTTCGAAGGGGAAACGATCAGCACTCAGATCGAGCAAAATCGATTGGTGCTCGTCAAACCACTGACTTTTATGAACTGTAGTGGACGCTGTGTAGCAGCGTTCGCCAAGTTCTACAAGATAAACGTCACCGAAGATCTCTTGATCGTTTGCGATGATCTCAGCCTGCCGCTTGGCAAGCTGAGAACGCGACCGAAGGGTTCAGCCGGTGGGCAAAACGGACTCAAAGATATCTTGCAGTCCCTGAACACTCAGGAAATTGCAAGATTGAGAATCGGAATCGGTCAGCCTCCGCCACGATGGGACGCAGCAGATTACGTTTTGGGAAAGTTTCGAGAAGACGAACAAGCGAGTGTGGAAGAAGTTGTGAAGAATGCCGCTGAGGCAATTCGCGTTTGGTGCCAGGGTGGCATATCACACTGCATGAACCAATTCAATTAATTGCAAGTTTGGAGTTTTTCACTGTGGCTGCTAATTGCTACGACTGTTTCTTCCTGCTGGACAGCAACAAGTACAACCGCGATCCCGGTGGCGTCGCCGCTGCGATCGAAGCGACCATTAAGGAACATGGTGGTGAGATTCTGGCCAGCCGACTTTGGGAAGAACGCAAGCTAGCTTACCCCATCAATGGCCAGAACAAAGGCACCTACTGGTTGACCTACTTCAATATGGAAGGCAACAACCTAGTCGACTTTAATCGTACCTGTGCATTAGATAACAAGATCATGCGCCACTTGGTGACGAAGGTCGATCCACGGCTCGTCGACACCCTGGTTGCTCACGCGACCGGACAAGCGGAAACGGAAGAAGAAAGTGCTGAAGAGGCCGCTCCTGCGAGCTAATTCACCCACCCATTCGATTCCTAGCCCGAAGTATTAGACCAACGGAGGCCAATGCTCTATAGTCTACGCATTCAACCCAAGCCCTATGTTTTGTAATCCACGCTCCATACGGGCAGTTTGCTGAGATTTATCGAGAGGAGTTTTGCTATGGCCAGTTACAACCGTGTCATTCTGATGGGCAATCTGACTCGCGATGTCGAGCTGCGGTACACGCCGGCTGGTACGCCGGTCACCGAAGTTGGCTTGGCAGTCAACGACCGACGCAAAAACCAGAATGGCGAGTGGGTGGACGAAACGACTTTCGTCGACATCACTTTTTGGGGTCGCACTGCAGAAGTCGCCTCCGAATACTTGAGCAAGGGCTCACCGGTATTCGTCGAAGGTCGCCTGAAGCTGGATTCCTGGGAAAAAGAAGGCCAAAAGCAGTACAAACTGCGCGTCGTTTGTGACCGCATGCAATTGCTCGGCGGACGCGAGGGTGGCTCAGGCGGTGGACCACGAAGTGGATCTGCCCCACGTAACGATTACGCACCAGCCAACGATGCTGCACCCATCGGCCCACCAAGCAACTCCGGCGGGTCGATGGATAGCGGCGACGATGACATCCCGTTCTAGAAGAACAAAGCAAAACACCGCGATAGCAGTGGAAAGCGATCGCAACTAGACACATTAACTACAGATTTTTGATCTCGGTGATTGAAGATGGTTTCAGCAAAAATACGTGCACGACGAGAAGTTTTCAAACGTCTCCCCAAAGGACCTAACGGTGGCATCGAATTGATGCTAATTCAGAACGTCGACAACGTCGGCAAGCAAGGTGAAGTGGTCGAAGTCCGTCCAGGACACGCGAACAACTACTTGCTACCCCAAGGTCTGGCGATCATCGCAACCGAACACCACAAGCGAATGGTCGAGAAGCACAAGGCCAAGCTTAAGGAAATCGAGAAAGCTCGCCTTAGCGGACTGCAGAATTTGGCCGATAGCATTGCTCAGCAATCGATCACCATCGAGGCGAACGCGAACGACGAAGGTCACTTATACGGCAGCGTCGGCCCGGTTGAGATCGTTGCCGCCCTCAAGGAAAATGACGTAATACTCAACGAAGACCAAGTACGTCTCGAAGGCCCACTTAAGGAGCTCGGACTTTACACTGTCAAAGTTCACTTGCACCAAGAGATCGAGTGTGATCTCAAGGTTTGGGTTGTTCCTGCTGCTGGCTAAAGCTTGCCGGCTCAGAAATGCGTTAGCAACGCAACTCCAATAGCTTCAGCTCTAGCCGCCTGCCCACGAACGATTGAATCTGACCAAAGCTGAGTCATTGCGACTCAGCTTTTTTTCGTGGTGGACGTGCTTGCCAGTCCTTGCATCAAAAACAGAAAGAGCGACCACCGCGTCGCCTTGATCGCCATCTGTTTTGCCCTCCCTAGTCGCCGATCGCTTTGTCGACCAAAGCTGACGTTCATCGTGCAACTGCCTAACTGCGAAGCTAGTGGGTTTGTGAGTTCGGACTCTGTTAGCTCGGCTTTTTCGCTCCGGACGCAGGAGGACCCTACAACACTCGGTTGCATTGACCTGTTAAATGAGTTACCGAATGAATTCTCCATCGTAGTCGACTACGTACACGTAGTTATTGTCACTTGCCCAATGGCCTTTTCGGGTACGAATGCTTGAAAGGTCTGCAAGTGCACCTCTTCAATCTCGAATCTCGGTTACCGATAATTGTGATTGAGTGCGATGCCCCAGTAGGCCGTTCCGTCGGCAATTTCATAGTGTCCGCCTAGCTCACGCAACGTCAAAATTGCGAAACCAACGAGCCCCAACAACTCGAGCTGGTCAAAGCCCCTAAGCCAAGACGAGTTTGACGAGAATACTCATGCCTGCCTCCTAGTGAATTCGTCTGATAGTTCAGACGGAAACGTGCCATAGCCAGCCAAGCATTCTGGAAAAGTGGCGTAAAACTTCAGCTCAGTATCGTCATAGCTATTTTGCGGCCCGAGTCATCTCCGCATAGTCTTCACGCACAGGGCAAAAGACATCCATCGCTCGAATCGGTCCACCGAGAGCGACCGCTCGATGCTCTGTGCCCCCAGGAATGATGTACATGTCTCCAGCCTGAAGCTCGCGTTCTTCATTGCCGATTTGAAGCAACATTCGCCCGCTGACCAGAATTCCAGCCTGCTCATGAGGATGACTGTGCAGAGGCACTTCACAACCTTCCTCGATCTCCACCCAGGACAGCATCATCTTCTCGCCCTGGGGAGTCCTCATTGTCACGCCTGGAACAGGCGTGAGCGCCCGCTGCTTTTCAAGATCCACAAAACCCATGGTCACCTTTCAATCTATTGATTCGGAGGCCGACCATTGTAGCCGTTTGGGAATAGGGCCATTTTCCCCAATGCCTCCGCATCGCGTCGATGATGTTCATTTTGCCGACAAGCATAGGCATCCTACCTGTGTTTGATATGTCCCTACATATGGTCCCCACGGCAAAGGCATTTTGGCAGTGGTTGCCCGTGCTCCCCCGATCAACAGCTCCTCCCTGCTAGCTGACAGCCGCTGCCTGTCATAAGATTTGTGTCATCCAGACTCGTTCACCGAGGAGGTAGGCTAGGACATGAAGATTGGAATTCCTGGGAGATCTTCGCAAGCGAGTGTCGCATCGCAGCCACACCGGAAACCGTCAGCCGCCTCATCAATAAACTCGGATTCGAGTGCCTTGTCCAAGCCGGAGCTGGACTGAAGGCTAGTTTTCACAACGCTGCATATGCTGAGGCCGGAGCAACGATTGTCGAATCGGCGGAGTAAGTCTGGTCTGAAGCCGATGTCTTAGAGTCCGTGCACCTTAGGAGCCAGAGATTCCTCTCGTCAGCTCGGGCAAAACCATCATCAGCTTTCTCTTTCCTGCTCAGAACGAAGAATTACTTCAAAAGCTCTGCGAGACTGGTGCCAACATCTTAGCTATGGACGCAGTACCGCGCATCAGCCGTGCTCAGAAGATGGACGCGTTGGGCTCAATGGCAAACATCGCAGGCTACCGAGCCGTTGTCGAATCCGCTGGTGCCTTTGGCCGATTCTTCAAGGGGAAAATCACAGCAGCCGGGAAAGTACCCCCGGCCAGAGTACTTGTTATCGGCGCCGGCGTCGCCGGGCTGGCTGCCATCGGAGCAGCTCGCGGGCTAGGAGCCATTGTTCGCCCCGAAGTCGCCGACCAAGTGAAGAGCATGGGCGCCGACTTCTTGATGCTTGAATTTGACGCCGACGAAGAAGGTGGCACCAGTGGCGGATATGCGAAAACGATGAGCAGAGAATTCATCGACGCGGAAATGGCACTCTTCGCCGCCCAAGCCAAAGAAGTCGACATCATCGTCACGACGGCTTTGATTCCCGGCAAACCCTCTCCTAAGCTTATCACACGGGAGATGGTGGAAAGCATGAGGTCCGGCTCGGTCATCGTCGACTTGGCGGCAGAGCAGGGTGGCAACTGTGAAGTCACCAAGCCAGATCGAGTCATCGACCACCAGGGAGTCAAAGTACACGGATACAGCGACCTGCCCAGCCGACTTCCGAACACTTCCAGCCAGCTCTACGGAACCAACCTCTTTCACGTTCTCGACGACATGGGTGGAGCAAACGACTTCAAAATCGATATGGAAGATGAAGTTATCCGCAGCATGACGGTCGCTACTGCCAAAGTAGTCACTTGGCCACCCCCACCAATATCGGTCTCTGCGGCCAAACCTACGACCAAAGCAGAAGCAACTGCGACACCTAAATTTAAAGAAGCTCCGAAGTCGAGGCTCTTCAACTGGATCGCGCTCGCCATCGCAGTGCTTTGTCTCGTCGGCCTTGGTTACTCTCAGGATTCTGGCCTGCTCGTTGATTTTACAGTCTTCACGCTCGCCTGCATCATCGGCTGGCAAGTCATCTGGAACGTCACCGCTGCACTGCATACTCCGCTAATGAGCGTCACCAACGTGATCAGTGGCATCATCATCGTCGGCGGCACGGTCCAATTTGGCACACCTAGCAACCTTGCGGCAATTTTCGGCGCAGTCGCGATCTTCTTCGCCACCATCAACATTGCAGGTGGATTCCTAGTCACTCAGCGGATGTTGAGGATGTTCCATAAATAACGTCTCTCTGCATCGCACAAACCTTTTCTTGCTTCTCGATCCTATCAACGACGCCAAACAACATCTAGATCTTAGCTGATACATCGTCCCCAACCAGCGGCGAAGTCCGACACAGCACTGTCTTGGAATTAAACCAGTCTTTGGCCAACGTGGCTTATCTCGCCGCAGCCGTGCTATTCACCTTCAGCCTCGGCGGACTATCCAACCAAGAGACAGCTCGACGTGGCAACTTGTTGGGCATTCTTGGTATGCTCCTTGCGGTCAGGGCGACTGTGTTCGGTTACGTGATGGCTGGCTTGACGATGATGGGCGTGGCGATTGTCCCAGCCGTTATCATCGGAGCTGTCATGGCCGCTCGCGTCCCCATGACCGGAATGCCGGTACTCGTCGCGTTGTTGCACAGTTTCGTCGGTATCGCCGCCATCCTCGTAGGTATCTCCAGCTATGTGAGTCCCGGTGTTGAGGTCGAAGCGGGCAAAGAGCTCGTTCACCTGATCGAGATTTTCGTCGGAGTCTTCATCGGAGCCGTGACGTTTACCGGATCCATCATCGCTTTCTTGAAGCTGAAAGGCTCGCTGTCCGGGAAGCCACTGATTCTTCCAGCACGACACCTTCTGAACCTTGCCGCGATCATCATATGTATTCTGCTCGGCGTCTGGTTCTGTCAGTCAGTTCATTACCCTGACGGCATACTACCACTAATGATTATGAACGCCATCGCTTGCGTCGCCGGAGTGCATATCGTTGTTACGATTGGTGGTGCTAACATACCAGTCGTCGTATCAATGCTCAATTTCTACTCTGGCTGGGCAGCAGCGGCAGCGGGCTTCATATTGAAGAACCACCTGCTGATCGTCACCGGAGCACCCGTCGGCAGCTCCGGTGCAATCCTGTCATACAATATGTGTGCCGCCATCAACCGCAGTTTCATTAGCGTCATTCTCGGGGGCATCGGAACCGGCGGTAGCTCAAGCGGCTCAGCGGCAGAAGTGGAAGGCACCGTCACCGAGTTCAGCGTACAGTACACCGTCGAATTGCGGAAAAATCCAAGTCTATCGTGGTCGTCCCTGGCTACGGTATGGCCGTCGCTCAAGCACAACACTCGCTCGCAGAAGTCGTAAAACTACTGGCGGCCCAAGGCAAATCAGTTCGCTTCGATATTCACCCGATCGCAGGTAGGTTACTGGGGCACATGAATGTCCTACTCGCAGAAGCCAACATGCCTTATGACATCGTTCTTGAGATGGACGAAATCAATGACGACATGCCCGACACGGACGCGATTCTAGTGATCGGAGCCAACGACATTGTTAATCCCGCTGCCTTAGAAGATCCCGGTCGTCCAATCGCCGGCATGCCAGTTATCGAAGTCTGGGAGTCAGGCACAGCCATCGAAATGAAACGCGGCATAACAATATCTTACGCCGGAGTCGACAACCCGCTCTTTTACAAAGATAACACCCAGATGCCCCTCGGCGACGCCAAGACCAACGTCGACGCAATCCTCCAAGGGCTGAGGTAGTCAATGTGGGACAATCATCCTGCTTGTCGTTTCATCCCACTTGAGTCCCGCCTTCGTCTCGCGCTCATCCGGTAATTGCTTTTGCAAGCCGGCAGAAACGCAGTACTGTCAGAGGCTTTTTTTCCGCCGACTACTACTCCAAAACCTTCTTCATTTTTTCCAACACCTAAGCATCTCTTGCACCATCCGGGTTCAACATCAACAGCACGAAATTGTCGGCCATCGTTTCCTCAGGATGAACGATGTAGCCCGTATTGTTTCCGATCTTCTTGAGATAGTCGGGCACGGCAGGAATATCCAACAACACAGGCTCACCAGCCTGCAGCTTTGCCACAACTTGTTCCCCTGACTTCACGAGAACTAGCAGCTTCAAGTCCATATTGCCGAACAAACCGCCAGGAGCATACTCCGGCATGCGACTTTGGATGAAAGGAGTCGCTAAGATCTTCTCACCATCATGCTCCAACTCAACAAAGTGCTCGTACTTGGACGCATCTGGATTCGTCAACCGGCGTTTCAACAACGATTCCGGCAATTCGATCTCGTTGCATTTCGTGAAACCGATCACCTTGTACAACTTGTGACGCAACTCAGCGTTATGATTGCTTAAGACGTGAAACAATTCATGAGTCATCACATTCGCTAGTCGTCGACCACTCAGCAAGCTATCAGGGCAAATTACGTTCGCGTCTCGGCAGTGAGGAGCGTTCTGCTCAACCTCTGCTGAGACCCGAGTCAGATAGACTTCGTCCGGAAAAGGTAACTCATAGGCCTCAAACGCCTTCGCGATCTCTTCTTGGTTCTGCGCCTGCACGAGCATGCCGATGTTGCCCGCGTTGGTGGCCGCGTCGAGGAACGTCT
>PKCQ01000277.1 GCA_002862265.1 Planctomycetaceae bacterium
CGGTGATTCCTAGGAATCACCGTGTTGAAGAGGCGCTCATGGCGGCCGAGGAAGGAAATCTCGATCCTCTCCAGAAGTTGTTGACAGCCCTGAGTAGTCCCTTTTCTTGCGATGGGACGACTGCTGCGTATCGCGAAACTCCACCTCCAGGCACTTGTTACCGAACTTTTTGCGGAACGTAAAATGGTGCGGCCGTGATCGTATGGTGGCTGGTTTCTCATTCGTTGTTAGATTCGAAGAGGAAGTATCACAGAGAGCCTTTCTGGCTTGAGAGTCGCCATCGCCAACCCGCTTGAGTATTTCCGTCAACTTCGATTGTTATCCGCCTGGTCCTCAACGAGTGATTTCGATCCAAACTGGCTTGCTGGTTGGATTCCCCTTGCTGTCGGCACGAAGGTGAAACTGCCTTCGGCCAGCCGGAACTTTGGGAGCACCAGTGATAAAGAACTCGCGTTCATTCACCTGCTCCGTGATCAACAGGCCATTCAAACCGATATTGTCGACGTAGGCACCATGTGGCAGGTTACGTCCCGAATCATCTTTGCCAAATCCAATCCGACTCGTAGTTCCATTGCGTTGCACGACGACTTTGGCTGAAATCGTTTGGCCAGGCGAGAGTTTTAACTCATCGAGTTCTTTGCCAGTCTTGATGTCCACCAACTGCAGCTGGACCTCCTTGATTTCCTTTAGCGAGATCAGAAGTTTGGTTTTTAGTTCGTGGGTAATTTCTTTCCCATCGACGTTGGCTCGAGCAGTCAACTGAACCTCAGCCATAGCTGGCTTCTTTTCCTCAGGTTCTTTTGCCTCCCGTTTTTCGCCGGCAGGATCACCTTCTTCCGGTTCTACGACTTGCTGTGGTGAGGCGATCTGTGCTCGACTCGTCGCGTAGATCGAACCCAGCGCGGTTTGCTGCCCCGCCTCGATGATCAGCGGGTTCGTTGCGACAAAACCTTCCGGCAGACCATTCATCGTGATCGAGATGGGGCCAGCGAAACCATCGGTGCGCTTTGCGGTGACTTTCCATTCACGCCCGCTCTCAAGTGGCATTTCCATTTTGCTACCTGAAACCGTGATAGAAAAGTCAGGCTTGGGCTGGCGAATCTTGACCTCGTACGCAAAGTCTTCTCCGCCGAAACCGCGAGCATCTCGAATCCGCAAGAAATAGTCACCCGTTTTTGGAGCATCGAAATGCAACCTTGAGTTCTTACCGTCTCTTCGTTCACCGTCATCGTCGTTTTCATAGTAGATCGGAAAGACGGGTAAGCCGTTGGGCAAAGCGACTTCGTCTCGCGCCAATTCGCCAACAACATAGGCGACGTCGCCAAGAGCATGCGAAATCGGTGTGGTGTCAAAAAAGGAATAACGCTTGCCAAAACCCGGGTAGACTTTGAAGCCCGAATCGGGACCGCGCGGATACAACCACAATCGATTCACTTCTCCACCTGAGTAGAGGTACTCGTCGAGTTCCATGTCTTCCCACTTGTGCAGTCGATAGTCGTCGCTCGTGCTACTGTCCTTGCCACGGAAAGTGAAATAAGACTCGCGGAGTGCTTGCAATCGTGTCCGCAAAACTGGTTCGCCAAAACTATCCAAGATGTCGACAAAGCTGTCGAGTTTGGCGTTCTTGCCAATTGCTTTGGCTTCGATGATCCAGCTCTGTCCGGCCTCAGCCGAGAAACGATACAGGTCTTGATCTCCACGCCCGTTCGTAGCTTCGCTGATGCCACCGCGAATGGTGGCGGGTAAATCCAGCTTAGTGGTGTCTGCGAATGAGTTGTTGGGTTCCGTCTCCTGAAACTCAATCATTTCGTGAGTAATCGTCTTTTGGGGTGTTGGGTTTTGTTCTGATTGGTTGTGCGACTTGGATGCGGCCTCAGCAGCAAGCTTGAGTAGCTCCTGAAGCTTCGTGCGATGAAGCACCCTTTTCTGGCCGCGGATGTCGCATGCTATCAATGCCGCCTCGCCGTCTGCGAACGTTGCTAGGCCAACCGGTGTGTCTTTCAGCTCGAGCAAATTACCGAAGGGCGCGAGATCGTTCAGGTTCCAAAGCTTTACCGTTTTGTCGCTGGATGCAGAAACCAAGTACTTGCCATCAAGAATGCGCAGGTGCAAAATCTCGGATTCGTGGGAGTAGCGAGCAATCAACATCGGGTTAATTCCCGGCTTGTCGCGTGAGACAACTTGCCAACATCGGATCTGTCGGTCTACGCCACCCGAGAACACATGATTGCCATCTGGGCTAAATCGTACGCAAAGCATCTCGGCTTCGGGTTGCCCAAGCGTATCGAGCCTCTCTCCGCTGACAACATTCCAAAGTTTGACGGTTTGGTCTGCGCTGGCCGTGGCAAGGACTTTGCCCGTAGGATCAAAATCCAGGTCGTAGATTGCACCGTTGTGGCCAGTCAGTTCGCGAACAACTTCGCCCGTCTTTGCGTCCCATAGAATGACCTTTCGATCGTAACTGCCGGAAGCGAGCAACGTCCCATCCGGACTCAGAGCAGCGCAGTAAACAGAATCGCTGTGCCCCTTGAAGCGTTGGATAGTCTCACCCGAATCGGCATCCACCAAGAGAACTTCGCCCCGTACGCCGCCGACGCCACTAGAGATGAGGAGTTGGTTTCCATCGTCCGATGCGCGAAGCGCGTTGACTTTGCCTGCTACCTCATCGGCGACCCATTCCGGTTCGGCAGATTCTACGTCCTTTGCGTTCTCAACCAGCCAAGCTGCGACTTCGCCCAATCGACCTAGATACAGCTGCCCTTGCGAGGTCTCGATAGCCCCGATGTACTGGTTGGATTTGGACGCTGCAGGCAACTCTCTATTTCGCATTGCGACGGATTCTGCATCCACCTGCAGACCCTGCTCGATCCAAGTTCGAATTAGTTTCCGCTCGGCCTCGGTAGGTTTGGGTTCATCTTCAGGTGGCATAAGCGGATCAGCTTCGCCAGAAATTAACTGCCACAGTCGACTCTCTGCCGGTTCGCCTACAACAAGAATTTCCTCGTCTTCATTGGAGGCAAATAGCTTCGCCGAGCTTTCCAGTGAGAAGTCCCCATCTGGTTCTGAGCCGCTGTGACATCCAGCACAGTACTTTGCGAAAATAGGAGCGACCTGTTTGGCGTAGGAAATCTGGTCTTCCGCATGGGCTCGATAACCCACAATTTTTCCTAGAGCAGCGACGATGAGGAGCAAAATATTTGCAAGACGGCGCATGTCATTTCCACATGGCTAAAAGTAAGATCCGGTTTCTGATTCCAAGCGTTAGTTTATCTGAATCGTCACTTCTTTTCATCTGTTAACCAATTCCATTGGTCACTGCTGCTACGCTTGACGAGGGCAAGTTTGAGATTCCAATAGATTTTTACATTCCGTCACTCCCATTCCAAAAGTGCTTTCGTGCCAATTCTTCATGTTGCTCTCGCTCAGATATCCCCAGTCTGGCTCGACCGCATCGCGACGACCGAGAAAGTGATTTCAATGGTTTGTCAGGCTGCCAAACGAGGTTGCCAGCTCGTCGCCTTCGGCGAAGGACTTTTGCCAGGCTATCCTTTCTGGCTCGAGACACAACACGGAGGACATAACACGATTCATTGGCAAAGAGTCGCGCTCTTTCGTCCTGAGCGTGAGCGGTCAACTGCGGCGAGGTGAAATTCCCTTCAGTACACCGCACTACGACGTGCTGATTGAAAATTGTCCTGAAGTGATGGCGTCTGGTGGTAGTTGCATCGCAGGTCCCGACGGCGAGTGGATCGTTGAGCCATCGGAAGAAAAGGACTGTTTATTGACAGCTGAATTGGATCTCGCTCGAGTCTATGAAGCTCGTCAAAACTTTGATCCTTCCGGCCATTATTCACGACCCGATGTTACGCAGTTGCGTGTTGATCGAAAGCGACGCGTCATCGCGGAATTTGATGAATGATCTAATCGCCAGTTCCTCCATAGAGGAGGACGGGAGCCCAGAGCCGAGGGTTCGGTGCTTGTTCTCGCGTGGCCAGTATCGCACCCCGCGGAGTGATTGCCTGGGACTTGCTCTGCCCAAGAGCTTCGTAGAATCGAACCATCATGAATGCGGTAGCTTGGTCTGAGACGGGCCACAAGGATACAACGACATTGGTTTCACCACGCAAGATCGCCAGAGTTGCCCGCAAAATGAGCATTTTGGCTTGCAGCATTCCCGAGCTCTTACCAATGTTGTTCTTGAGCACTGTCTCGGCGTCTTCGAGTTTGCCACTTGCCAACAATTCTGTTACCAAACCGGCGATTGCAGAGGAACCGCCGTTTTTGTGTTTAGCTTTCTTGCACTCTCAAGCTGAGTTAGAAACAGCCCAATGGCCATGTCGTGCTGTTCTGTACCCAGGCACACGTTCGCCAAAGTCCCGTTGCAGAGACTAGCGAAATTATCGTGCGCCACCGCTTCCGCCAGTTCCCTCCATTTTGCTAAAGCTGGTTGAGCAGGGGTCAAAAATTTGTCCGCTCATGCAAGCTTGAACGTACTGCAATAGGTCCCATCTGATGTCTCACTGGTCTGATCATTTTGTCGGCACTTGGCCTGGAAGTCGTGCGGCACCTGAGTCGATATGATGATATCGCCTGATTGCTGGAAGTGTTCACCGAGCCATTGCAGAATGATCTTCTCGCCCTCGGCCTTGCCTTGTTCTGCGTTGGGTAGGTCGATTATGAATCTGGTCGCACGCTCCGGCGACGTCCGCTTAAGAATGTGAGTCGCCGCCATCAGAGGATCTTGAATCAGAGATCCGTCTTCCTGCTTGCGGGTAAGCCTGACAGATTCTGCGATGTAATAAATTGCATTTTCAGCATCGTCCGCTTGCATTTTCTGCATCGCTGCGCCATTCAATGCAGTGAGCAGCACAACGGGCCCGTTCAGTTATCGTAAAGTGTGCAAGGCGGTTTCGATATCAGTCGGTTCTTGGCCGACAAGCGGACAGGAAGCGGCAGCGATTAGAAGTGCGGTCGAGCACAGCTCGGAAAAGGAAACGAAACGAGGCACGCTTTGCATTTTTCTGAGGTTTGGGGCGAGTTGAGTTGTTGAGTTTCAGGGTAATTCCGCACACATGAGTATCGTGTAGCAGTTGCAGAATATCACGGGCACGCATCGCAGATGTGCGAGTACTCAATCATAATGGCAAGATCGGAAGTCTCCTCATTCCTCCTCAGTTTTGTGATGGAGGATGTAGTCCGATTCGCCAACACACGCACGGCCCTTTCACACAAATTAGAGTTATCGATGCGTCATATTGCTTTGCTTCTTTGCTTATTCGCTGCAGTTTCCGGGCAGGTCCAGGTTTTCGCACAACAGCCGAAGTCGCCGCTGGTCGCCTCTTACGATCGGTACCAGCAGTTTGAGCAAGAGACACTTTACGACGTTGACTGGATACCTGTTGGGCCGTTGGTGAACTCAGCTCGTGTCGAATCGGTGCAGGTCGATCCACGAAACACTAGCACAATGTACGCCGCCTTTGGTTCTGGCGGTCTATGGAAGTCTACCAATGGCGGGTTGTCATGGGGGCCCAGGTTCCAGAATCAGGCAACTTACGGAATTGGCGATATCGCGTTGGCTCCTTCGGACTCCAACGTGATCTACCTTGGGTCAGGGGAAAGCCTGAAAAAACCTCGAAACTATACGATACCTGGTACTGGCGTGTATCGCTCTGATGATGCTGGTGAGACGTGGCGGCACATTGGCTTGTCCGATGCATGGCACATCAGCGAAATCGCAGTTCATCCTAACAATCCAGACGTCGCGCTCGTCGCGGTGTTGGGGCACTTTTGGACTGAGAACGAGAATCGCGGTTTGTATCGTACCGGAGACGGCGGAAAGACTTGGGAGCAGGTTCTGTCTGTTGATTCACAGACAGGTGCCAACGATGTGGTTTGGGCAAAGGACAATCCACAGATAGTCTACGCTTCCTTGTGGCAGCATGCCCCGGAAGTGAGTGGTAAGAACAGCGCTGTGTATCGTAGTTCGAATGCCGGAATTTCATGGGAAAAGTGCACGGAAGGTTTTCCGTCCGGCGATTCTGTTGGTCGTATCGGTCTAGCTGTCTCGCAAACGAATTCCAACAAAGTTTACGCCTTGGTGGACCATCGCTCGCTCATTTCTGAAAGTGCAGCAGCGGAAGTTTATCGTTCGACCGACGGAGGAAAATCTTGGCACCGAACCCACGAGGAGAAGTTGCAGATCTTCTCGCGGATTGGGTGGTACTTTGCGGATATTTTCGTCAATCCGCAAAACGACGAAGAAATTTTCGGTCTCGGAGTGCGATTGGCTCACAGTACCGATGGCGGAAAGACTTTCGATTTGCTCGGCGGGGATGTCAATCACATGGTGCCTAGCGCTGCTAACGGGCTGCACTTGGATCACTGCGAAATGTGGATTGACCCGAGGAATCCCAAGCACCTAGTACTGGGAAATGACGGCGGACTTTACCAAAGTTACGATACTGGCAAGACTTGGTTGCATCACAACAACTTGCACACTGGGGAGTATTACGATATCGCAGTCGACAATCATGTTCCCTACCGAATTTACGCTGGCGCTCAGGATGACTCAACAGTCTACGGATTTGCTCAAGAATTGGGGTCGTCCCGCACGGATCCGTGGGAGTATTTATGGATCGATCCTTGGAATGGCGGTGATGGTTGTGTGACGCTGATTGATCCTCACGATCCCAACACTGTCTACTTCAGCGCTCAAGAAGGAGTCTTTCGTCGCAAAGATATGAGTGCCGATACCTCTGTTGGAATTCGGGCTGGTTTACCCGAAAATCACGAAGGCGAGCTCAAATTCAATTTCGTCGGACCGATGACGATCTCGCCACATGATTCCAACACGCTCTACTTGGCTGGTAACTACGTTTTTCGCAGCACGAATCGAGGTGACGACTGGGAGCTCATTAGCGGAGATTTGTCAGCCGCTAAAGAAGAGAAGCGAGATTCCACAGCGGCGGGCTCGATCGTCGAATCCCCGCTTCAAAAAGGGTTGCTCTACGCCGGAACTGATCGCGGGGCCTTCTGGGTGCGGGAGCCTGGAACGGATTTGTGGGAAGAGCGATCAGGGGCTCTGCCAGTTGGCTACATACGCAGCGTTTGTCCATCGCGTTTTGTTACATCGCGGGTCTACATTTCGATGACTGGCATCAACTACGATGACCTGAACACTTATGTGTACTGCAGCGAGGATCGCGGGCACACGTGGAAAGAAATACGTGGAGAGATCAGTGACGAACCAGCGAACGTAATTCTGGAGGATCCGAACTTCTCAGACATTTTGTATCTCGGAACTTTTCGCGGAGTCTACTTATCCACCGATCGAGGAGAAAACTGGTCACTGCTGGGCCGTAATTTACCGGCCTGCAGTATAGGCGACTTAGCCATTCAACAGCGCGAACTCGATTTGATTGTTGGTACTCACGGTCGTGGGGTTTACAAAGTCAATTTGGCGCCGATTTACACTGCGCATGCGGGCAAGTTGGTCGGCTTGTCAGTGAACCGACTCTTTTCGGTGCCGACAGCAGTTTTGCCAGTGCGCACCGACACGCGCCCAGGATTGAACTTCAAGCCCTTTGAGAAAACAGTCATTTCGTTCTGGTTGCGAGAAGCGGGCAAGGTGAAGCTCGAAGTGCTGGGAGCCAAGGATGAATTGTTAAAGACCATCAAATTGGACGGCGAGGCAGGACTCAATCAATACCGCTGGGACTTGGTGGTGAAACAGGTCGAGAGTCCAGAGCCCTACTTCGTGAATTATTTGGAGCACCTTAAGCCGGGACAGTACAAGATTCGGTTAGTGGTCCAGTCGGAGGGATCGGCTGGCTCAGGCAGTCAGTTCGAGGCTGTCTTCAACGTCCGCCGCGCGTCCAAGTAGGAGGCGAAGACTTGGAACACCAGTTCTAGTACTTGGAACTTTCGGTTTTGCCAAATCGCGAAGAAATTTGATTGCGCAGTACTTCCGCGTGACGCATTACCAGTCCAGCGAGGTTGCCGTAGCCGATGCTCCATCCAATCCATCAGCGCGCCGGCCATCAATTCTTTGAGGTAGGCGAATGAGCAACCTCCTGTTGTGTTGGCAAGTGCTTCGATTTCTTCCGCTTGCCGATCGGTCTCGTCTTGCAGTGCTAGCACAGCGGGGCTGATTTTCCTGGCGTGCTCGAAGCTCCAGTGCAGAGCAGGAGACAACGGTATGATCGGGCATAGAGGTTCGAACGAATGATTCGATTCCGAGCGGAACAAACGCTCCGTTGTCAGCAAGTCCGTTAAGAAAGAGCTGGGGATTAGCATACGCTACGCAGGATGTGGGCATGCAATTTGGATGTAAACAGGTTCCTGGGAGTTTACCCAGGCTATCAAGTTTCACGTGAGCGAGCTATCCTGACCGCCCATTTAGACAACGTGAATGTTCCCGGTGTTTTCTCAAAACACACTTCGACGCATTGAAGGGAAAATCAACCCGGCATTTTGCCTTGAGCGATTTCTTTTTCCCACTCGTCCATGAGGGGCCAATCGATGGCGCAAGTGCCGAAGTCCGCCATGTGCAAATAGGACTCGAGTCGAGCAATTGTCTTGTCGAGTATCGCATCGTCTTTGCGGAATATTGGGCCGTGGCTCGGAAGCAACCATTTAATTTCTGAGTTGCGAATGCGCTGCAAGCTCCTGATGAAGGCCGGGATGTCGCTGCCATGATGCGCGTCAATCGCTCCCACGCATCCGTCGCGATAGATGTTATCGCCACTAAAGAGTAAGTCACCCATGCGAAAAGCGAGCTGACTATCGGCGTGGCCAGGTGTGGACCAAACTTCGAGTTCTAAATCGCCAACCTGGATCTTGGAACCTTCGTCGATCACGTGCTCCGTGTCGACCGCTGGCATCTCTAGACGAATATTTTGTGCTTCGATCTCAGCAAAGGTGCGAAGTTTATCACCTGTAGCCAGCAGTTTCGCCGCTTTAGGATGAGCCGAGACCGTCGTCTTGAGCATCTTCTTGGCCAAAGCGAAGCCTTGGCCGTGGTCCACATCCGCATGAGTCGCAACAAGAGTCTTGCACTTCGAAAGTGGAAAGTCCAGCTCACGGACAAGCTCGACGATTTCCTCGACGGATTCTTCGTAGCCGATATCGATCAAGATCCATTCGTCTTGATCGAACACGAGGTAAACGTTGCAGCCGATGACGTGACCAGCCTGAAAATTCAACTCAATGACATTGGGAAAAATCGGCCTGCGATCTAGCATGAAGACTGGTCATTCTGGGAGAAAAGAGGCGATCATCTTGGCTGCCATAGCACAGGGCCCGAAGATTACACCAGATTGTAGAGGTCTCACATTGGCCTGACAAACCCCGCAAGCAACCACTGACTGGAGCAGATGAAGAAAAGAAAGAAAACTTCACAACCAGAGACAGGGGCGAAGGACGTCGAGTTGGCTCTGAGGGAGCTTTCGCGGCCGCACAAGGCTGAATTCCTGCCGGGATTCTTTCGGGCAATTCCTGGCGGCTACGGAGAAGGTGACCGGTTTCTGGGAGTCATCATCCCAGATCAAAGACAGATCGCGAAGGACTTTCGAGAGCTTTCAATTGATGAACTCGGGAAGTTGCTCCGCTCGTCTTGGCACGAGTGCCGGCTGACTGCAATCTTCATACTGGTGAACCGCTTCGAAGCTGCACTACGGAGGCAACGAAAGCTGGGACAACAAATCTCCGGTGAGGTCGAGGAAACACCCCAAGGCTTGGTTGGCTTTTATCTCGAAAACTTGGAGGGAGTAAATAATTGGGACCTCGTTGATTTCTCGGCTTAGAAGATCCTAGGAGCGTACCTGGTGGCGTTCCCGAAGCAGAAAATAATCTTGAATCGGCTTGCGAGGAATGGGAATCTTTGACAAGAACGCATAGCTGTGGTTGCGACTCTTGCTCTGATCAAGCACGATGAATTCGAGGAGACCCTGCGATTGGCAGAGAGGTTCGTGCGGCATCCGCATAATAGCATGCACAAGGCGGTTGGCTGGATGTTGCGTGAGATGGGTAATTGCAAGATAGCGTTACTGATAGGCTTTTTTCCGAACGTGCAGGAAAAATGCCTCGTACCATGCCGCGATACAGCATCAAAAAAT
>PKCQ01000274.1 GCA_002862265.1 Planctomycetaceae bacterium
GAAGAGATCATGGTTCTGCCTTCGAATCAGAAAAGCAAGGTAAAGAGTATAGTTACCTACGAGGGCGAAGTCGAAGAGGCATTCACGCCCCAGTCTGTAACACTGACTCTGGAGGACGAGATCGACTGCAGCCGCGGTGACATGATTGTCCGGCCTGGGAATGTGCCGAAGCAGTCCAATGCGATTGACGCGATGCTAGTTTGGATGAGTCCCGAAGCAATGGTGCCCGGAAAAACTTATCTTTTCAAACAAACCACACAGACCATAGCGGGGCAGATCGAGTCTCTGCGTTATCGTGTGGATGTCAATACGATGCACCGCTCGCCAGCGCCGGACCTGCAGTTAAACGAGATCGGTCGCTGTCGCATTGCCTTGAGCCAACCACTCTACTTTGATGCCTACCGCCGAAATCGATCCACTGGCGCATTTATCATCGTGGACCGCATTTCTAACGTAACGGTTGCTGCTGGAATGATCACCGCTCGGGAAGCCGAGACGAAGGACTCCTTGGCTCCTTGGGAGGTTGACGATTCGGCCAGCTCAACTCCGGATAACTCAATCGAAGTCGTCACATCAGAAGAACGCGAAGCCAGACTTGGGCAGAAGCCAGCAACGGTCCTGCTAACAGGTCTAAGCGGCAGTGGCAAGACCACCATCGCCCGCGGTGTGGAACGGGCGCTCTTTGATCTCGGCCGAACGTCAGTCGTCCTCGACGGCGAGGATCTGCGACGTGGTTTGAGTCGCGACCTAGGATTCTCCGTGGAAGATCGATCTGAAAACTTACGCCGATGTGCTCAGATGGCTCGACTGCTCAACGAAAACGGTTTCCTGTCTCTAGCTGCTTTGATCGCACCGGGCGAGGAAGTTCGCAGTCGAGCGGCGAGCTTGATCGGCGAAGGACGTTTTATTCTTGTACATTGCGAGGCTCCGTTCGAAGTTTGCCAGGAGCGAGATCCACGTGGACATTACGCGGAAGCCGAGCAAGGCAAAATACCTAAGTTGCCAGGCGCGGGTACGGAATACGAAACTCCTGCGTCGCCAGACTTGAGGCTGAACACTGCGGACAAGTCTGTCGAAGAATGTGTCGAACAAGTGTTGCAACTTCTTCGGGAACGCGAAATCATTCGCGGCTAGAGTATCGCTGATTCAACGCAGTCCGGAACGAGCGCAGCCCTGTTGCGGCACCTTCAAGATATCAACGGATCACTGCCTTAACAGGGCTGCGCTTTTTATGGACTGCATGACACTGACATCGGCCTGCGAGCTCATCTATTAGCTCTGGTAATTTTGTGTCGGCACAATGCGATTCTCGAAAGGCCGACTCCTTTCAGGTATCTACCCATTCCAGTCGTCAAGTTCTAAACTGGCCTGGCTTTTGCCTCGCGTTTGTTGACCCTGCCCTTTTATTGGCGATGCAAAATCGCCTAGATCCAGATAGCACTCGCCACAATCCGACCCTAACCTCGACTACGAATCGAAAGTCGCTCGCATGAATGCAATTCGCAAGTTACTCGTCGCCAACCGCAGCGAAATCGCTACTCGCGTTTGCCGTTCCGCCCACGAACTCGGAATCCGAACTGTTGCGATCTACTCGCACGAAGACCGTTTTGCATTGCACCGATTCAAGGCCGATGAGTCCTACCAAATCGGCAAGCCAGGTGAGCCTATTCGTTCGTATCTCGATATTGGCGGGATCGTCGAATTGTGTAAGCGTTACGACGTCGATGCAGTGCATCCGGGGTACGGTTTCTTGTCGGAGAACCCGGACTTCGCCACCGCTCTGGAAGAAGCAGGCGTGACCTTCGTTGGCCCGAGCATCGATGCACTGAATCAATTGGGCGACAAGGTTTCGGCACGAGACATCGCGATGAAAGCTGGCGTTCCCGTTCTTCCTGGCAGTTCGGAAGCTGTTAGCGGGCTCGATGAAGCGAAAAAGCTGGCAGCCGAGATGGGGTATCCCGTGATGCTCAAAGCGGCCAAGGGCGGCGGCGGCCGCGGCATGCGGATGGTAGACAACGAAGCTGAACTTGGGCCCGCGCTAGAGTCCGCCCAACGCGAATCCTTAACTGCGTTCGGCAGCGATGAGGTTTTCGTTGAAAAGTTGGTCCGACGCGCTCGTCACTTGGAAGTCCAGCTCCTCGGCGATTCGCACGGCAATTTGATTCACCTGCACGAGCGCGATTGCTCGGTACAGCGTCGACATCAGAAAGTTGTCGAACTTGCACCGGCTCCTAATCTAGACGCGAAAATCGCCGACGAACTACATCAAGCTGCTTTGGCAATTGGCAACGCAGTGGGTTATCGCGCGGCGGGCACGGTTGAGTTTTTGTACGACACGGACGAATCCAAGTTTTACTTCATCGAAGTCAATCCGCGGATTCAAGTCGAGCATACAGTCACTGAGGAAGTCACGGGTATCGACCTCGTGCGCGCTCAGATCCTTGTCTCCATGGGGCACAAGCTAGGTGACGCTGAAGTCCAGCTTCCCACGCAGGAAGACATCGCCGTGACTGGCTTTGCGATGCAATGCCGTGTCACAACGGAGGATCCTGTGAACCAATTTCGCCCCGACTATGGACGTATCACGCACTACCGCAGCGCTGGTGGCTTGGGGATTCGTTTGGATGCAGGCAGTGCCTTTAGCGGTGCGGTCGTGAATCCCTTTTACGATTCGATGCTGGTGAAAGTCTCGGCTCGTGGCCGCACCCTGCGAGAAGCTGCCTCTCGGATGGATCGCTGTTTGCAGGAGTTCCGAATCCGCGGCGTGAAAACCAATATTCCGTTCTTAACTCAGATGATTCAGAACGATCAGTTTCTGAGAGGCGAAGCAACCACTCGACTGATCGACGACACGCCAAACTTGTTTGAGTTGAAACCACGCCGCGATCGTGCCACGCGACTGTTACGTTACTTGGCCAATGTCCTCGTAAACGGAAATGAGCTTGTCAAGGATCGCCCGGTTGCATTGCGACGCGAACGCGCTCCGATCCCAGAAGTCAGTGCCGCCGATCCGCTTCCGAAGGGTAGTCGCGATTGGTTCAAAGAGCTCGGCCCAGAAAAGTTTGGCGATTGGATTCGCAACGAGAAGAGCCTACTGCTTACCGACACAACTATGCGTGATGCGCACCAATCGCTTTTAGCGACTCGTCTACGGACCTACGACATGCTACAGATCGCTGAGACCTATTCTCGATCTGCTAGTCAGTTCTTCTCGCTGGAGATGTGGGGCGGAGCTACTTTCGATACATCGATGCGTTTTTTAAAAGAAAGTCCTTGGCTGCGTCTGACGCAGATGCGTGAGAAAGTGCCCAACATTTTATTTCAGATGTTGCTCCGAGCAAGCAATGCGGTTGGCTACACAAATTATCCGGACAACGTCGTCAAAGTCTTCGTCCGGGAAGCGGCCGATGCTGGAGTCGATGTCTTTCGCGTGTTCGATGCCTTGAACTGGATCGAAAATATGCAGATCGCGATGGAAGCCGTCGTTGATAGCGGCGCGATATGCGAAGCATCGATTTGCTATACCGGTGACATTCTCAATCCAGGCCGCCAGAAGTACAACTTGCAGTACTATGTCGATCTGGCCAAGCAGCTGGAGAAGATGGGGGCTCATATCTTGGCGATCAAGGACATGGCTGGCCTCCTGAAGCCTGAGGCTGCGAGGCAACTCGTCCGTGCGCTCAAGCAGGAAGTTGGCATCCCGATTCACTTCCACACACACGACACGGCGGGAATCCAGGCTGCCTCAATTCTGGCGGCCGCCGAAGAAGACTTGGACATTGCAGATGCGGCGATTTCATCCTTGTCTGGCGGAACCTCGCAGGTGAACATCAATACTTTGGTGGAGTCACTACGATTCAGCGAGCGTGATAGCGCGCTTTCCACCGAAGTGCTATCGCAGTTAGCAACCTACTGGAAGGCTGTTCGCGAATTCTATCTGCCCTTCGAGAGCGAGGCCTTGGCGGCTGGAGGCGATCTGTATGATCACGAGATGCCCGGTGGTCAGTACACCAACTTGTACCAGCAAGCTCGCGCGCTCGGCTTATCGGATCGATGGACGGAAGTCTGCAAAGTTTATGCCGACGTGAATCGTATGTTTGGTGACATCGTGAAAGTCACGCCGACTTCGAAAGCCGTTGGGGACATGGCTTTGTTCATGGTCGCTGGAGAATTGACGGTAGATGATGTGCTCAAGACCGAGAAGGACTTGGCCGCGCCGGCATCGGTGATCGATCTACTTGGCGGCATGATGGGCCAGCCTCCAGGAGGATTTCCCAAGGAAGTGCAAGATGCCGTGCTTCAGGATCGCCCTGTCGTTACCGGACGTCCGGGAGCGACAATGCCTCCCGCTGATTTTGATGCTACGGGCAAGCAGTTGGAAGAACTTCTGGGACAAGATCCGCTTCAGCGCGAGAGCGTGACACACATTCTCTATCCGAAGGTTTACGAGGATTACATCGAACATCGCAAGGTGCACGGAGATGTGAGTATCCTGCCAACGCCGCATTTCTTCTATGGCTTGGAGCCAGGCGAAGAAATTGCCGTCGATATTGAGGAAGGTAAGACGCTCATTATCCGCTTCCTTGCTGTAGGCCAACCCAAGCCCGACGGCACGCGAACCGTTTTCTTCGAGCTCAATGGACAACCGCGAGAAATCGAAGTGATCGATCAGACTCTGGACAACGCTCCAAGCCGGGCCCTCAAGGCAGATCCTGCTGACTCGACTCATGTCGCGGCCAGCATGCCCGGAATGGTCATCGCAGTGGCGGCAAACCAGGGTGACAAGGTCAGCAAGGGCGACAAGTTGGTGACTCTTGAGGCCATGAAAATGGAAACAACCATCGCAGCGGACAAAGATGGAACCGTGCAGCAGATTCACATCAAGTCTGGATCGCAAGTCGAATCGGGAGACCTTTTGATGGTCATTGAGTAGAATTACGGCGTAGGCAGTTTTACCCCTGAGTTCATAAGTATGACGCTTCGGATCGGACAGTTTATTGTCGCTGGCGAGTTGCGAAATTCGCGAAGAAATCGGGTCTACGGCTGGATACAGCTCGGGGCCGAATTCGAGATCCAACTTGAGCTCACTGGAAATTTTTCAGAAAGTTTGGGCACGGATTATCTGGCATTTGAGGCACCTGAACCAAGTGACCTGGACGCTGCTCCCGAAAATCTCCCCGAGCACGTTTTGGCTATCTCGGAGAATCAGATAGGGGTCGTAGGTGAAATTCGCCTCGAGCAAAGGCTAGAAGTCACACTGGAATCTGCTGAAGAATCCGCTTCACTCAAGTCTGGCGACGTTCGACCACAAGATCTCGTGGTGCTTCGATGGTTCAGCCAAGATGGCCCCATCGAGGCTGAGCTCCAAAATCTGCACGTACACCTTTCTGAGCCAGAGCCAAGCGAAGCCGAGCAAGCTGAGAATCCTTCCGAAGGCTTTTCTGACTTTGGCTTCGAGGACACAGGACTGGAAGCGGATAGCCAAGATCTTGAGGAAGAGGCTGACGAAAATGAAGATCCCTACGGGCTGTTTGATCAGAATCTGAACAACCTTGTAGCAGACTCGCTGGGCGAGAACAGTATTGAGGACACGCTTGGTAACTCTCTCATTGACGGAGGTGAGCCAAGTCCTTGGGACGAAGTAATTCCAGGTATCGATCCTGAAACCAAAGCAATGTACGAGCAGTGGGATGAGATTGTCCAAGGAAACAAGGACGAGCCCATCACTTATCTGTTCGAGAAGCCACTCAGATTACCTCGTCCCGAGCATGTCGAGTCTGAGGAGGAAGCCCGAGGCTACGTGATTGCGATCCTAGCACAACTAGCGCGACTGTGTGTGGCCTTGGATGTTTGCGAACATTTCACTGCGTTGGACACCTACAAAATGCTAATGGAGGATATTCTTCCTACAGCGAAGGTGCATCCCAGACTTGCTCAGAGCGATATGATCCAGCATTTCTCTACGAGCGATGTTTGTCGCGCCTGCGAAGCTGAGTTTGATGCTGAGTTCGAAGGACTCAATGGTCTTGCTTCGGACGCGGACGAAGCAGACGATGCACGAAAAGATGAGCCTGGGCGAGAAGAGAATCCCGGGGACAGCGACGCCTAGAGGGCTAACGACTTCTAGCTCCAACTCATGTCGGCTTCCACCATCTGCCGTACGAGTGTCGGAAAGTCAACTTGAGGCTGCCAATCGAGCACTTGTCGTGCCAAAGATATATCTGCAGCCAGCGTGATGTCATCATTGGTTCGGGCCTGCTCAGGATGTCCAACCACGTGGTCGCGGTAAACAAGCCCCGCTACCGAAAAGGCAGCTTCGACGAGCTGTTTGATTGAGTGTGTGACACCTGTTCCAAGCACAAAGTCTTGTGGGGAGTCGATCTGAAGCATTCGCCACATAGCTTCAACAAAGTCGCCAGCGAAGCCCCAGTCTCGCTGGGCACATAGACTGCCCAACTCCAGCTTGTTCTGCTCACCTCTCGCGATTGCACCAACAGCCTGTGATACTTTTCTCGTAACGAATTGATGCCCACGACGCGGTGATTCGTGGTTGAAGAGTATTGCACTGGTTGCAAACAAACCATACTGCCGCCGGTAAGCTGCCACCATCCAACGCGAGGCTGCTTTGTTGATACCGTAAGGCGTAATGGGCCGCATTTCTGTTTGCTCGTTGGCCAATCCGCTGCAGCTACCAAACACCTCGCGCGAACAGGCGCTGAGAAACTTCGAGGAAGGACAGTGTAGCCTGATTCCCTCCAGCAAAGCGAGAGTCCAACCGTAGTTGGCAAGCATGTTTTGCTGAGGATCAATCCAGCCATTCGGCACGAAGCTGTCGGCCGCCAAATGGTAGACTTCGTCGGGTTTGATTTCGTCCAATATCTTCGCCACGTCTGAAGTCAGATTGGGACTAGCAGAGAGAGGTAATATTGAAACGCTCGCCGCAGATGGTAATTGAGAGCCAGCATTCCGTGAAGTACCGAAGACTTCGTAGCCCTTTCGAAGCAGCAAGTCCGCCAGGTAGCTTCCGTCCTGCCCAGTAATTCCTGTTATAAGTGCCTTGAGAGCCAAGAAAGCGGTCTTCGGTGATGGTGGCTGATACGTGACGCGAGCAGCAATTGTTGGCGAAATGCTGTTAGCGGCATTCCGACAATGCACATTTTAAGCTTACATAGAATCCAGTGTTATAGGAAAACGCTCGGGCTGACGGGAAGCCTCGCTCGAAATTCTTTGCCTCTTCGCGGCTCTTCATTGCAGGATGCACATCGTTCGACTAGCCAGTTGATCGCTCCTGGGAAGATAGAATCTTACTTACTCCAAAACAACGTTGTACAGAGGAAAACGGATATCGAATACCGAACAACGAATGTTCAATTTTGAAGTAACTACACTCTCGCTCTCACTATCTCGTTCTCCGCGCCTCCGTGTGGTGTTACTTGTTGGGAAAGCCGAAGCTGGGCCAATCAAAGTTTCAAACTAGCCGTATCGCGTTAGCGACGGTTCTCTCGCCACAAGCGGTGGCTAACCCCAATGCGGCCGAAATAGAAAGCTGGCCCAGTATGAAACTGGGATCAGCCCTGCAAAGGCTTGCTGGACAGGTTGGCTCCCCTTCTCTCCTCCTTGCAAGTCGACATGCTGCAAATCCTCATTCTCACAACATTGCCAATTGGGAATGGTGCGCAAGAGCCTTTGCGTCAAGCCGGAACGACTTTCGCCATCATCCCAATCCGGCATGGTGTCCCGCCAAGACATAGGCGAGAAGCTTGCCAATTCCGGAAAACTGCTTGAATGCCAACTGCGCTGCAGCAGTGGAATGATCGACACGCCCCTTGATTTCTCCTTGATGGGGATCATTGGCGGCGTCGAGGTATTCTTGGAACTCCTGACTGTACTTACCGATGTCATGCCAACGGCCGAGGAGCTCGCCCCAGGATTTGAGGTCTGGGTGAATGCGTTTTAGGAATTTTGCGCAGAGCACGGCGACTCGGTCCTCGTGCTCGCGCATGGTCTCCCAGTTCGAGCGGTCAGGCTCGTCAGGCAAGCTATGGGCGTAGTACTCTGGCATCGTTCGTAGTTCGGTGCGACGTATTGCGGCGGTGGAGATTTGCCAGAAGTTGCCCGATGTCAAAAGACGTTTTAAGGAAAAGGAATCAGCCTCGGGTTTCACGCGTTGGTTCTGCGGTGTAGGTGCTTTGCGTTGTTAAGCGTCGGTGTGGTTCGTGAGTGAGGGGAAATGTTGAGGATTGGGTGAACTACTACCGAGTGTGCGAAAAAACGCCCAACAGCGCAGATCGTTGAGAAGGTCGTTTGAGGCGGCTTGATTGAATTCGTATTGCTGGCAGATAAGATAGAACCTCATACCACGAGAATCGATTGATGACGATGATTTAGTCTAGCGCCGAAACGAAGACGCGAGCTTCCAGCGTCTTGGTAGTGGAGCCCGTCAAGAGCTTTGGCATTTGGCCGTGCATCACCCGCAGCGTTTCCGAGTAAGTATAAAATGCGATAGGGTGTTACTTCGGTGAGAAGATCACTTGCCTAAAGTCTTGACGACTTCAGCTACTTGGAAACAAAGGGGGAAGAGGGCGGCATATGCGGACGGACACGTTACCTCGTCCACTACGAAGGGCTATGATGAGATGAGAAATATAAGGGCCCAGCGCGTGTGTGAGGACAAATATATGAATACTCGCTGTCTTTTTGCGGGGGGCTACCTCTTGTTCTTGGTGGCTACTGTCTCTGTCGCCGAGGAGCGGCCGAATATCTTGCTGATAGTTTCGGATGATCAGGGCTACAACGACTTAGGATCGTTGGGTAACGGAATCATCACGCCAGCACTGGATCGGCTGACTCGAGAAGGAACGAGGCTGACCAATTTCTACGTTTCATGGCCAGCTTGTACGCCTTCGCGGGCGAGCCTACTGACGGGCCGGTATCCGCAGCGCAATGGTATCTATGACATGATCCGCAATGAAGCGCCGGATTATGGCAAGAGGTATTCTGCTGAAGAATACTCAGTAACCTTCGAGAGAATCGGAGGCATGGATCTGCGAGAGATCATTCTTCCGCACGTTTTGAAGGAGAGAGGATATCGCAGTGGGATCTTTGGCAAATGGGACTTGGGGACGTTGAAGCGATTTTTGCCTACTTCACGTGGCTTTGATGAGTTCTACGGCTTCGTGAATACAGGCATCGACTACTACACACACGAGCGTTACGGCGTGCCAAGTATGGTTCGGAACCTCGAGCCGACGGAAGAAGACAAGGGAACGTACTGCACCTATTTGTTTGAGCGGGAGGCGATTCGCTTTCTTGAGAACCACGCAGGCAAAGAGCCATTCTTTTTGTACGTCCCCTTCAACGCACCACACAATTCCTCTGCTTTGGAGCTGAAGATTCGGTCGTCAGTGCAAGCTCCTGAAGCGTTCAAGGCCTTGTATCCGCCTATCGAGAAAGAGTATCGTGAAGTGGAGCAGTTCCGCTACGCCTCGCCAGCCAAAGTCGCCACGAAAGAAGCGCGGGCACGCAACTACCGAGCGGCGGTGACTTGTATGGATGCGGCGATCGATAAGATGCTGGACGTTTTGGAGGAGAAAGGAATCCTTAACGACACGATCGTCATCTTCTTGTCGGATAACGGTGGCAGCGGAGGTGCCGACAACTCGCCACTACGTGGTCGCAAGTCGCAGACTTGGGAAGGCGGTGTTCGGGTGCCGTGCTTAGTTCGATGGCCGAGTGGCGATATTCCGGCAGGCAGATTCAACGATGAATTTCTGACGAGTCTTGAGATCTTTCCAAGCCTCATTGCGGCGGTCGGAGCTCAGCCGCCAGATGGTGTCGTACTGGACGGCTCTGTTTGGTGGGATGTGCTGCGAGGCAAGACCGCGTCGCCACGTCACGAGATGTTTTGGAAGCGAAAGAATCTGATCGGGGCGCGAGTCGATAACTGGAAGTGGGTCGATATGGGCGGCGAAGCGGGTGGATTGTTTGATCTATCAAAAGATATCGGCGAGAAAACCGATTTGTCTAAGACAAAGCCGGAGATACTGAAGATGGTGCAAGCACGCTATGAGAATTGGCTTGCGAAGATGGAGGAGGCA
>PKCQ01000275.1 GCA_002862265.1 Planctomycetaceae bacterium
ATCAACGGCACGGTCAACGGCCCTGGCATCAGCCACAACACCACCATCCTTGTCCTCGGAACCGATACCGTCTTCAACGCGAACGCTGGTAGTGAACTAACTCAGCAAAAAGCGAAGCAGGCGATGTATGCCAAATTCATCTCCAAGGCGCGGCAGTACAGCATGATGGAAATCTCACTCGACAAGCTGTTGGGTTACCTCCAGAACCAAGAGGGTGATCGAACGATCCCGCTTGGTAACCGAATCAGTGCGGATAGCTTCCCGATCAAGGAAGAGCAAAATCCACCTGTTAGCGATGGCCCTGTCAGCGAGCTATTCACACCTCGTAAGCCGTAGCAGACCGCAAGAATTCTCGACTAAGGACAATCCGAACGCTAGCTTCGAGTTTTCACAGCAATCCAGACTGATCACTAGGATTGGCCCACGGCGCGAGGAAATGGGGCTGAAATAAGTCATGCGTTAAAAACGCGTATTTGACTTTGCTGAAGCACCAATTAAGGTATTCTGAACCGACTCTAATTTACATCAATTGATTCTTTGAGCGAAATCGACATGACTCGCGCCCTTTCAGCGATTTTCTTGCTCGTCGCAACTGCTACAACCGCTTTTGCCCAATCAACTAGTTCCTACCATAGCGGTTGGGGTTTTATAAATTCCCAAGGCATACTGGTCGGGGAAGCAACGATTGCCGGCTTTCCTGTGATCGAAGGAACCGTGACGATCCGTCGCAATGGAGTTTGGATGGACAAGGTCGCTGTTGACAAGTCGGGCAAATTCCAGATCCCGAACCTAAAACCAGGAGTCTACACGATCCGTTGCGACGCAAAAAACGGCTGCGGAGTCGTGTCCTTCGTTTTGCGTCAGGGCAAAGGGCAGGTTCGCCCAATGCAGTTGTATTGCTCCTCTGTGCCGAGTCAGAAAGTAAACGAGATTGTTGCTCGTCTGTGGTCACCCGCCATGGACGCTTCCAAGCTTGTGTTCGGCCGGATCGAAGACTACCTCGCTAACCGACAAACGACTCAGACAAAACGGGTTCGGTTGGACCGCGGAATTCTCAGCGTTCAAGTAGTGCTGCCGTCACCGGCCTCCGCTGAGTCTCACAGCGTGATCGGATTCCAGAACGGTAAGCAAATCTTTGAAGAAGCGGTCGATGCGAAGGGTTTCGTTCGGATTCCAGATCTGAAGCCAGGTCTGTACGACATCGTGATAGCTGGCCAAGGCCACTTCGCATTGCAGGTAGAATTGCTAGCGGGGGCAGAGGAAATATCAACTGTGACAAGCAGCGATGTTCGATTGATCTCCGCTCAGACTCCTCAGCCCGAAGCTCCCGCAACCTTGTACGCACCAGTCGTGATCATGGAAGAACCAGAAGCCGATGAGATGTTGCCACCACCAACCGAATTAGCTCTGCCCGCTGGTGGCGCACCAATCGGAGCAGGATTTGCCGGCAGCGGTGGTGGAGGTGCTGGCGGAGCTGCCCTCGGCGGTGGAGCTCTTGGAGCTGCCGCGATCGCAATTGCTGCCGCTGCCCTCGCAGATGATGACGATGGCTTTAATCAGAATGCCTCAACTGGCTTGGCTCCGTAAGAGTCACCTCACCCTTCGCAAACAATCCAGTCCGCAGGCTTTCCACCTGCGGATTTTTTGTGTCTCGATACGGCTCTTCGTGCGAATCATGGTCCCTGAGTTCTTGCAATACTTGCCTGCCATATACCGTGAATAGGTAAGCGGTCTTAGAGGCACAGCCAGACAGGAATACAACACGTAGGGACGCCTACAGGGCGTTTTTTAACACGTTAGGTTTCCAGCCCAAGGAAATCATAACGACGCAAGACCCTTTCTTGTTTGGCCTGATGAGTTGTCGACGACCTAATCGTCGGTTATCTTCGGAACCCCGGCAAACAGGGCAAAATCGAAGTCAGGAATTTTGAGAAAAGCATGACTACCAAAAGCATGACTACCGAATCTGACGTCGCAACTTCTGCGACAGCGGCTCGCGAAAAGCTAGACGCACATACTTACGAGACTGTTCAGTGGCATTTCCACGAAAGCACCGGTTCACCATTTTGGCTTGAGAAAAAAGCTGGGTTAAACTTCGATCCACTGACAGAAGTAAAATGCTTCGACGACCTAAAGAAGTTCCCACTTTTTGAAGACGAGTGGTTGCGTGGAGGCCCGGTCCGAAGATGGGTGCCCAAGGGCATGGACGGACAACCGACCTACGTGTTTGAAACTGGTGGAACGACCGGCATCCCCAAGAGCCGCGTAGTCATCGACGATTTTCGTATCGACTACGAAATGTTCAGCCACACTTTACCCGATGAGTATTTCCCCAAGGGAGCGAACTGGTTGATGCTTGGGCCATCCGGTCCTCGCCGTTTACGTCTGGCCGTCGAACACCTTTGTCAATTTCGAGGAGGCATCTCCTTCTGTATCGACCTGGATCCACGTTGGGTGGTTAAATTGATCAAGAAAGGCTGGATGGACCACTTGGAGGAATACAAGAAGCACTGTATTGATCAGGCTGTCACGATTTTGACTGCAGGCCATGACATCAAGTGCATGTTTACAACACCTAAGTTACTTGAATCGTTGGCCTATGGATTGGCTGAACGTGACACCAGTATTCAAGAGGTGGGCATCACAGGTATCTTTTCTGGCGGGACCGAGTTCACCCCGCAATGGACACGTTTTTGCGTAGAAGAGCTGCTGGGCGGGCCAACCGAGGAGAGCGGAGTGTACATGACTCCGACCTACGGAAACACGTTGATGGGCCTTGCGTGCAGTCGACCCGTCACGGAGGAAGAAGACTACAAGATCGCCTACTACGCGCCACAGCCTCGAGCAGTGGTCGAAGTCGTCGATTTTGACGACCACACTCGAGTAGTACCTTACGCCGGAACTGGCCGCGTCAAACTGTATACGATGACTAAGGAGTTCTTCGTCCCCGGCTTCTTGGAGAGAGACGAAGGGGAACGAGAAGAACCGTATTCATCCTATCCCTGGGACGGCGTGAGTGGCGTCAGGCCTTATCACGCCATTGCATCGCAGACCACTGTAGGCGTTTACTAACTAGGTTTTCTGCGACAATCCACCGCGACTTTCATAACGCATTTGATTAAGAAATCATCGGAGTAGCCCGTGCTCACCATACCTGCCATTCGCTGGGGTAAACCCTACACTGCACTAGAGAAGCAAGAGGTTGTTCACTTTCTGAGTGGAGAACCGATCGCGAGCATTTCACAAGTGAACGGCGGAATGCTTCAGCTCGACATGAAAAAGGCGGCCAGAGCACGAGCTGTGCTTCGAGAAATCCCTTCGGAAAATTTATTGTTAATGTGCGAAAAGGCGGCTGAGCTGTTTGAGTCGGCCGAGTTGCCTATGGGCGATGGGACACAATCCGTTGACGACTTCATCCACCAGCAATCTGCTAGCACCGGTCTCCCGGAGCACATGTGCCTTGGCAATATGAAAAAGAACTCCTTCGTTCTAGCCAATATGCGGCAGATCCTAGACGCACTGACACGAGGTCTGGATTTGTCCATCCTGGGTCGTGGATATGGGGAGGAAGGCCGCGGAGTCACCGTGAGTTACCAGGTGCAATCCCCGGTACTCGGTGCCGTCTTGCCGAACAATTCGCCTGGAGTTCACACGCTTTGGTTGCCGGCAATTCCACTTCAAATAGGCTTGCTGCTCAAGCCAGGCAGTCAAGAACCGTGGACACCGTATCGCATGGTATCGGCATTCATGGAAGCCGGTGTTCCGGCGGAGGCTTTTGCTCTCTACCCAGGCGGTCATGACGTAGGCTCGACTCTACTTACTCGCTGTAGCCGGTCCATGGTTTTCGGCAGTGCTCAGACAGTCGAGCAGTACGCGGGCAATCCTCGCGTTCAGCCGCACGGCCCGGGTTTTTCGAAGATTTTGCTTGGCGACGATGTGGTGGACCAATGGGAAGACTACCTCGACATGATGGTCGAAAGTGTTTTTTCTAATAGCGGCCGTAGTTGCATTAACTGCTCTGGAATTTGGGCTTCGCGACATACTGATAAAATCGCTGCCGCACTGGCGGAAAGACTTGGGGCGGTAGATGTCTTGCCACCTGAGGATCCCGATGCCGGCCTGGCGGCCTTCACCAATGCCGCCATGGCGACAGGCACGTGGGGCATGGTCCAGCAGGACCTTCAGGAATCAGGTGTCACCGACATGACCGGCGATTACGGTGATCGACTGGTAGAAAAAGAGCGTTGTGCTTACTTGCGACCGATGGTTGTCCACGCCGACAGTCCAGATCGTGGGGTTGCATCGAAGGAATACATGTTCCCGTTTGTCAGCGTCGTTCAATGCCCGCAGAAGGATATGGTCAAGAAGATCGGCCCAACGCTCGTCGGCACCGCGATTACCTCTGACCAGGATTTCATCTTGAGTCTTACCGAGAGCACCTCTATTGATCGACTCAACATTGGTCCAATGCCCACCAATCGCTTGAATTGGTTGCAGCCACACGAAGGCAATTTGACGGAGTTCTTGTTCCGCTCACGTGCATATCAAATAACGGAATTGCCATCTGCCGTTGGCGTCTAGGCAACCTGCAGAACACACGCCACCAATGGAAAGCGTGTCGCGTAAGAAATACTGCGTGTAACGAACTCGGACTGGCAGCTTCTGACGCGCCTTCCGTCTGAAGTTGGCTGCCTCAGTAGACTCGCACGCGAAGGGCTTTCTCTTCAGAGCGTTACTTGAAAAAGGATATGAAACGGTCGCTAGCTCGCTACCTAAGTCCGCCGGCACACGATGCTTGGCATTCTTGCCAGAACGGTGAGAAACCCAATTGGACGGAGATCGAGTGCGACTACGTTGTGGTAGGCGCCGGCTCTAGTGGGTGTGTGGTCGCAAACCGGCTGAGCACCCGCCAAGATCCCCCTTACTCTGTGCTGTTGTTAGAAGCCGGTGGGTCTCCTGAGCATCGCTCTGGAGTGAAGGATTTTCTTTCCAGTCGCAGCCTACAGCTGAGCGACCTGGACTGGCAGCTGAAGACCGAAAAAGAGCAAGGCTTGGACGGGCGACGAATCGCTTGGCCACGAGGTCGCGGACTGGGAGGCAGCAGTCTACTCAACTACATGATCTACATGCGTGGCAGCCCAGCCTTATACGATTCATGGGCTGAGCTTACCGGCGATCCGAGGTGGAGCTACTCGCAAGTTCTAGAGTTCTTCAAGCGGAGCGAAAAGAACCTTACCTTCGGTGGATCGCAGCACGGAACGTCTGGCGAGCTGATCGTTGATAATTGTCCGATTGTATCCTGCGAACAAGAATTTTTTGGGACCGCCGCTGAGCAGGTTGGGCTCAAGAATAACTCGCGTTTCGATTTCAACGACGGAACGCAGAGTCGCGTCGGAACGGCGGGTCTTTATCAGCACACGGTAAAAGATGGTAGACGCTGGAGCGCATTCGACGCGTTCTTGCGGCCAGCCATGACGCGAGAGAACTTACAGGTGATAACGCACGCGACTGTAACCAAGGTTTGCGTTGATCAGGAACGTGCAGTGGCTGTCGAATTTCTTTCGGATGATGGGACATGGCAACGTGTTCTGGCACGCAAGGAAATCGTGCTCTGCGCAGGAGCCCTCGATTCGCCGAGACTGCTAAAGCTATCGGGAGTCGGTCCCGGTGACGAGCTGCGTAAGCACGGGATCGACGTAGCGGTGGACTTGCCGGCCGTGGGTAGTAATCTGTCGGATCATCCCGTCGTGCAGATGGTCTATCCTGCTCGCTCGGCGAATGCGAACGGCGATCTTCCCTGTGGTGGGTTGTTCTTGGCGAGCCCTGAGGCTCAGTTGGGTAGAGACCTCCAGTTTCATCCCTACAGCTTTCAGGCCAAGCAGCGCAGCTTCTTTTGCTTTGGAGTGACCTTGGTGCAGCCTCGTAGTGTTGGCAGCTTGGAACTCGTTGACAGTAAGGCTTTTAGTCCAGCGAGAATTCGAGCCAATTATTTGAGCGAGCAAGCTGACATCCTGGCTCTTCGCTATGGAGTCGAATTTGTCCACAAATTGGCGTCCACAAAGTCGATGGCGAAGCTGATTGGACGCGAATCACCATTGCATTTCGATGGGGGGACATCGGAGCAGTCCATTCGCACATCCGCCGGTACTTTGTTTCATCCCTCGGGAAGTTGCAAGATGGGTAGCGGACGGGACAGTGTGGTGGATTCCGAAATGAGAGTTCAGCACGTGACGGGGCTGCGAGTATGCGACGCCTCGATTTTTCCCAGCCCGGTAGATGGCAATACAAACGCGAGCTGTATTTTGGTTGCCGAGCGTCTCAGCCATCTTCTGCTCGAACTTTGATCAGCGTTCGATTTCCTAGTAGCGGAAGCCGTCAGGGCTTTCGGCATCCTTCTCCTCTGTGGAATGGCTTGGGTTGGGCGATCCATTGGAAGCCGAACCTGGTTTAGCTCGTTGGAGGGGTGCTGGTAGAGTGAGCAGACCAGCTGAAATCACGCTGATTTGGATCTAGAGGCTCTAGCCGGATTCCATTTTACTGTCCGCAGGTGTGGAAGAATGGGTGAAATGGGTCAGCTCAGGAGTTTTGTAAGAGCTCTAGTTCTGAGGGAACTAAAGACAGTCCTGGGCGTCCAAGGCTCGACACGTCAATCCGTACCCACCCTGAGCAAGGTACAGGGCGTTAAGAATGTCGTAGCAAAAGTACAGCTACGAGAAGGACAGCTAGGATATTTAGGGTACGCACCCCCCGTTGGAATTTGCAACCAAAAGTGCCCCAACTATAATCGACCTCATCTACTCATGGGTCGAAATGCTCGTCCAACGCACGTTTTCGCCCCCTATTCGCTCTCCACGTGGTGGTTTTTCGCATTTGCGAGGCACGGCATTCGTACGGCGTCTCCACCCTCCTGGGGGTGGTTTTGTGAAGCTCACCTGAAAAAGCTAAGGGCTGGTTAATGGCCAACCGTAAGTCTCATTCGGCATCCTTTTCCTCATCTTCAGACTCCCAAAAAGCCAAGCAAGACGCCAAGCGTCGTTTGCGTGGGCTGCTTCTGGAGACTCTTGAAGAACGTCGGCTGTTGGCAGTAGGTCCTCAGTTGGTTGGTATTCAACCAAACGGAAGTGACCTGCTTTTCAATGGCGATGTCAGGACGGAATCTCCGCGTGAATTAACCTTCCGATTCGACGATATGCAGCAAATCCATCCGGATACTCTGCAGGGTATCCGGCTAACAGCCAGTGGTGGCGACGGTTCGTTCGGCCTACCGTCGGCTGCAAGCGATTTTGGCAGCAGGGGTGCGGTTGAGATCCAACTCACCAGTACCGAAGAAGATCGGACGCTAACCGTGAATGTCGGTAGTGTGGATCTGGGCAACAGCACATCCCCAAGCTTCGGATTGTCTGGCGATACCATCACCATCGTCCTGAACTCGAATGCCACAAGCCCGACCACGGCACAGCAGTTGGTCGACGCGATTAACACCGCTCCGCTGCTACAGTCTGTCATGACAGCTGCAATCAATGGGGGCCATGCAGATGCCGCCCTGGGTACAAACGCTCTTTCCATTGCCGTAGTTGACGACAACGACGTCCGGATCGAGCCAGGTTTTGCAGTTGTCGGTCAAGCACCGAACGAAAATGAAGTAACATTGCGTTACGGCGAGGCGCTGCCTGATGACCAATACCGCATCGAAGTCTTTGGTTTCGATGATAATGTTCAGGGCGTGGTTGGGCTTCGCAACAATGATGCGGGCCAACCAGGTGAGCTATTCATTCCATCTGATCCGGGAACACGTAAAGACACAATCGACTTCTACCTCGATCTTGGCCCGCAGGTCACTTCTGTGGTTCCGCAGCCAGTCATTCGAGGAAGCAATGGCCTCGAACAGCTTCGGGATACGATCGTTGTCCATTTCGACAACGACAAGCTGCTTGTGGAAAACGATGCCAACGGCAATCCAATGCCTCAGTCAGTTGAGAACCCTGAGTTTTATCAGCTGATCTTCACTAAAGACACAGTTCGCAATACGGATGATTTCCGTTTCTTCCCACAGGATGTTGAATACAACGCTGTCACAAACTCAGCGACTCTGCGTTTTGGTCAGGACATTAACGATCTTCCAGGAGCTAATGCTGGTCCACGTACTTTCCGCTTGCGAGTTGGTACGAGGGAAAGTGCTCCAATGGCACCGGTCGTTAGCAATGCCGCTGCCACCACGATTTCTGATCTGAACACTGACGGAGCTGCGAAATTCCGTTTCGTCGCGCGAGAGCTCGGTGAAGCTGGCAATGGAGTTGAAATCGTCGTCGTGAATTCACTTTCTGGAAATCCGCTGGAAATCACGGCCAGTGGCAAGACGATCAATGTCGATCTCGGAAGTAATAACGTCACAGCAGGAGAGTTGTTAGTCGCTCTGCAGAACAGTTCTGCTTCGTCCGGTCTGGTCTCAATTCAGCTCGAGCCAGGTAGCGACCCGAATGTCGTTCTAGACCAGCCAATCAACTACTCTCCGATCCAAGTAGTTGGACTAGGCAGTTCATTTGACACCGCAGGCGATCTAGGTGTCATTGGTTCCACGGATGTGAATCAGACGAGCATTGTCCTTTCGTCTGATATTGATCCTGTTGCCTTTGAGTCTGACTTGGTGGGTGCCAATGACGATCCTGGACACCGTCAACTGCCTGATACGGCAGGTTTTGAGCGGCATGTTAACGATCTATTCGGTGCGGATAGTATCGATGGCGTAACGACTATTCCTTACAACTTCCAGCTGCTTTACGGCGAGGACTCGATCGGTACACCCCTGACGAACGCGATTACCGAAAAGCAGAAGGAACGGGCTCGGGAAGCGCTGCAGATCTGGTCCAACCAAATTGGTGTTCAGTTTATCGAAACGGACTCGCAAGGCATCACGATTGCCACGGGCTCTTTCAATGCATTTGAAGGACCTGGTGCTGGGCAGGTTATCACCGAAGGTGGCATTTCCACTGGAGTGCGGATCGATCCGACATTTGAAGACAGTTTGTTGGTGCTGAGCGCTGTTCGCCAATGGGGAGACAACTACGGAGAGGACTACTTCCGTGCGGCACTCACTGGCATGGGAATGTTACTTGGGCTGGAAAGAGCTGGTGACGCCCCAGTTGGCACACTGATGCGCCTGAGTACTGGTTTTGTCAATGGCAGTGGAGCTGAGCCAATTTTCCCTGGCACGATCGACGTCCTGCATGCTCAGCACGTGTTCCGCAATGACAGTAACGATATCGATTTGTATCGGTTCGAAGTCGACCTTGAGCCCGGACGAGAAGGCCTGTTTGTTGCGGAGACTTTCGCTGAACGGCTGCCGAACAGCAGCTCACTCGACACATTACTGCATGTCTACAAGCAGCGTCAGGCGTTTGCAGACAGCAACTTCGCTGCCGGAGCTGGCTTGAATGTACGGTTCGACGCTATCAAGCCTGGTCGCCTCGGTAACAACCTGGAAATCTTTGTGACACGCAGTGATCGTGGCGCTGGTGCTCCGGTTCTCGTTAGCGCATTCGAAAACCTAATCACTGTCGATCTCAATAGCCACCTGGGATCGGAAAGCACCGCCCAGCAAGTCGTGGACGCGATCAATGCTGACACGGCTGCAGCTTCGCTGGTGAAAGCGTCGGTAACTGGCGGCAGCCCCAGTACCGTTCTGGGCAACCGAGAAATCACTTACAGCCCGATCGTATTGGGCGATGGCGATGTCGAGCTGATCGCTCGCAACGACGACTATTCGAGTGAAGATTCCAAAATCGAGTTGAATCTTGGAAGCGGTACCTACTACATCGGCGTCAGCGCAAGTGGCAATGACGCGTACGATGGAGTCATCGAAGACACGGGACTGGACGGTTCTACGCAAGGTCGATACGATCTACGAGTGAGCTATCGTGCCCAAGTAGATGCAGCAGATACTATTCGCGATGCAGCTGGTACCTTTCCTGGCGATGAGTCGATCATCTTTGACGGCGACGCTGACGGAACTCCAGGCGGCACCTACGATTTCTGGTTCCAAACGCGACCACTGAATCGGGTACTGAGCTTCAACGCTGGTGCTACACCTTCGCTGG
>PKCQ01000679.1 GCA_002862265.1 Planctomycetaceae bacterium
TGGTAGCCAGAGTTCTCGTGATGATCGTCGACCCCACTGTCTGGAGCGTCACCCGGTAGTTCGTGCAGCAAATGCCCCACATCGTGAAGCAATGCGGCGACGACAAGCGAGTCAGTTACATTCTCTTGCTCCGCCAAGGCCGCACATTGCAAGGCATGTTCCAACTGCGTAACCGCTTCACCGCCATACTCGGAGTCACCGCGCTGCTGAAACAATTCTACGATTCGAGCTGAAATGGTCATGATGAAACCTATTCGGACGAAAACAAGTCGAGGTCCTATACTAAAGGGCGAATCGCAAGTCGGATAGGCTTGTGTTTTACGAATGTTGAACAGCAGTTTGAATTTCATCGAGTGGAAAACTCGCTTCAACGAGATCGGCAAAAGGGAAGCTGCCTCCGTTCTTAAGCAGAAACGCAACCGCCTTCTGCAGATCTTGTGGAGCTTAGTTGTGAACCCCGCGGATAGTCAGACATCGTCGAATGAGCCGCTCTGGATTCAAGCGTATTGCTTCTGTTGGCATGACAGCGCCGATTAGAACTAATGATCCTCCAATATCCGTTGCCGCAAATCCAATTTCGTCCTAGCGGGAGAGCCCGTCAACTCAAGTACTCGATCAAAGTAAACACGCGAACGGGCTTCAAGCTGATCGGCCAATGAAGCAGCATCGTCGATGCGGATCGTGGAGCTGGCTCCAAACTCCATTGCTCTCTTGGGACGTCTTACATCCCGATCAACAACCACAACCTCTGCCGCTCCCTCTACGCGAGCGATGGCCGAGGCAGTGGCGTTCAATCCGAGCATGCCAGAGCCAAGAATAAACACGCGGCTTCCTGCGATATCACCTGCGACCCTACAGGCGGCATACATCGTGGCGGTCGCACAGTTAACAGGGCAAAGTATCTCATCCCTAACAGCTTCGTGCCCGCCAGCCTCCGGCAATTTGATCACCACGCTTCCTTCTCGCAACAGCACATACTCCGCCAGTCCTCCGGCCAATGCCTGCCCTCAGCTAGAGCATGACCATGCTTCGCGAGTTGCAGACACTTCTGAGGAAGCCCATTTCGGCAGCGTTCACAATGATCGCAACCAATTACCACAGACCAAGTCACCCGATCTCCTGGCTGCAGAAATGCACCCGAGAATTCCCACATAGAAGAACTGCTGACGGCGATTACTTTCCCGATGATTCCATGGACAAGAATCGAAGGCGTCGGCTTATCCCTCGCACCGGTGAGCGTGTGCAAATCACTGCCACATAGCGTACAGCAATCGACTTTAAACAACATCTCACCGTCATCCAGGCTAGGTAATTCCAACTCTTGCAGCTGAGCCTTACTAGCACCCACGAAGACAGCCGCGCGACTGGTCGATGGCAGTTCCATTTCCACTTGGTTCAAATCATTTCCCTTATGCTCCGGGCTCGACAATATCTGCCGCAGATTCAGTCCCCGATTCGTCTTTCAATGTTCTCTCAAAATAGATGAGCGCTGCAAACATGGCGATGATGGAAAAACCGGCGATTCCCCAGAGGAGATACATAAACAAGGAAAGCACCTCATCCGGCGACCACCAAAATGACTTGACCACAACGATGGCGGTGTATCCCAAGTAGCCTGTAGAGTCGGCTAGATACAATAAGAACACTAAGTTTCCTGGCTTGGCGGAAGCTGCGACCAAACGCTCAAAAAGCGTCGTGTGAAACGCGACATAAGGAATATACAAGCCAACACCGCAAGCCACCATGAAAGCGAAGGGCGAAATCGCTCCAATGCTCCGAAGCCACGCCGCTAAGATGGATAAGCCGAATGCAAGGCATATCGAAATACTGATGATACGAATCGCGCTAAGATGATGTCGAATCCAGATTGCCGCCGCGTTGAATGTCACGACAAAGAAAGCAACGACGGTCTCGCAATTCACAAAGACTTTTGGCTCTTTGGCGACGCCCATGTCTCGCCATATCTCGACACCAAAATCGTCGCGAACCGTTCGCAAAACCGTTAAGGCGATGTACACCAGAATCATCAAGCTCAGTCCCGGCCAGTAACTGCGAAAGAATTGCCAGCGCTGCTCCGAAGACATAGGCCCACGATCCGTTCTTGCCTCGCGATCCTCGTCACTCGGCGGTGGCGTCCAAGTCAAAACCCAGACCGAAACAATTAGCGGTAGCAAGAATATTAGCCCCGTCAGCATCGGCATCTGAAACTCGGGAACTTGCCAGTCTTCAATCAAGGACGAACCGATGGACTTCACTGCACCCGAGGAGATGATGAAGCTGGCGCATAGTGCGGCTGACAGGGCTTCCGTCTGCTTGCGGCCCTCCAGAAACAGAAGCACTAAACCAAACACCATGCCGAGTGGCAGACCGTTCAGGAAAAGCATAAAAGGCTTCAGCGCAATTGGAACAAAGGCAAAACCTGCAAGTGCCAATTCTGCAAACAGAATCAAGCCGACTAACACCAAAGCCGCTCGCCCACGCGTCATCTCTGACACCACTTTGACGCCAATGAGCTTAGACAACATGTAGCCGCCGATCTGGGCGACTACCAAGATGTCTTTCAAGCCATATCCCCAGACCAACTGCCCGTCGTAGGTCGCAGCCGAGAATGGCTTGCGGAAAGCATACATACAGAAATAGATGCAGAAGGCAGCAGCGCCTGCGATGAAGAGTGAGTTTTTCGCTTTGAGCCGTGAAGCTTGCATCCTCACCCGTGCAGTGCGCTGGACATGAAGCAGTGCTGTCGGATTTCAGCCTACCGCATTGCTGGCGGAAGGTGTACTGGGAAAATGTTTAGATATGAAGTAGTTTGCCCAAATCGAAGATCTCTTCAACAACGCTACGGCGGAACGAAGCGATTTGGTTAACAAGAAATCAGATGAGAAATAACGAAAACATTGACCCAACAAACTTATTGGGCCAAGATTTTCAGCGAGGTTACCCTGCAAATTCAAAGACATCGTTTCTATTCGCTTTCAGGCTAATAACCGAGTGACTTGACGCAGCTGAGCGTCCGAAATAGGTTCGCTGGATACTTGTTGGCTATCTCCGGTGTTATTAAGCGATAGTTTCTCAAAAAGATTAAAGATGACGATTGCCTGCCTTCGTCGCTTCATGACGCAAAACAGCATTGCGAAATACGAGACCTCTTTCCAGAAAGCCCTGATATTTGCCCACAGCACATAGGGACATCGAAAAGAGCGGTAGTTCTTGCGTTAGGATGCATGTACTTGAAATAAAATATAGAATCTTAAGCTGTTCCCGAATTCGATGCACAATGAACTTTCCGTCGAAAGCCAAACAAACATCATCGCGATATTTTGTCGGGACTCGAGGATCTTCTATTCAGATCCTGTTCTGCCAGAAGTCATGGATTTTCAGAGGGTCCAACTACATGCCTTTCCTTGGCAAAGTCTCGCACCAAGTCCGTCCAGAAATCCCTGGCGAAGCGAACATCCTCAATCATGTCGACTTCAACAGACCGGACTCGAATTTTATCCCCATGAAGAATGCCGTGAAGCATCTTGAAAATACACCCACCTCCAAGGCTGACTACCCAGGGATAAAAATCCGTACGGCTCGTCTATTACCGCGTGCCTCGTTGTTCAAATGAGAAACTCACACACACACCTGTGCTTGGGTAATATGAGTGTATACGGGCTGCGCCGAAACAACAGGCACCACACCGATCGTGCTCACAGGGATCTGAACTCGAGTCCGAAAGTCGCCTGGATGGGCCAACAAGTCATCATCAACAGAGAATCATCGGCCCATAGCTGCTGCCGATTCTAGCGAGAGGCCCGCAGCCGTCTTGGTAGTTTCCCAATGCTGATTATGTTGAACCGTAATCCTAGAGAACAAGGCTTAAATCAAGGCGGCAACACGATCCCGTTGGAAGCCCAACAAAATGCGTACATTATCGTGTCGTGAGACACATATAACTCAGTTGGACCTCGAGAATCCCTTTCCCACCCACGCGAGTAAACAACCTGGGGACCCTTACCGAGCCGTGACCCACAACCGTCGGCGTCAATAACAATTGTGTTCTGCACCTTGCGGTTCTGAATTGAAGATTAGGAGTCAGGCACTATTTTTAAGTCTTGCTGACCTGAACGTGTCATGAACAAATCCGTTTACTGAACTACAAAGATGTCGAGAACGAATATTTCGCCACCAGTAACTCGCAAAACAGATTTCGCCGACCAGTACACCCAGCTGCCGGCAGTCTGTCGAATTCTGAATATGAGCCTGAGGATAAAACGTATTCGACAACACTTCGAGTTTTAGGTTCGTGCTGTTAACAGAATTCTTTAAGCGAACACGAAAGCACCTTTTCCTACCGATGCAATGAGACAATACCGACTGACCATTGACTCGAATTTCAAACTCAGATTGGATTGGTCCGACCGCGAGCTCTATCCACAACCAAGATAATCTGACGTTCGTAGAAAAGTTGCAGCTTAGCACGGCGTATCCGCTAGTCCAGTTATAGCGATGTCCGTGGATCGTCTCTTTTGCGTAAAAACCCTGGCTGTCACAGTGAGCTAACTCACGTTGGTCTGAATGGTTCCTCCGCGCCAAGAGTACATCCGGATGCACCTTTGCAGCTGCCAACAGATGGAGCTGTTTCTCCTCAAGACGTGATCGAATTCGATTCGCAATAGTGTTCATTTAGATTCTATGGCTACAGAAGGTCTTATTTGGCCCACGGGTCACCAAATAGCGAAACTATCTCACCCTCGATTTCATCGATTAGCGGTAGATCTGACGAGCAATTCCAGCACGTTAGATGCTTACCTACGCTATCTGCAAGTCGCAGAATGGGACTGGGACCCGCAACCATCCCAAGAAAAAGTAATAGCTTACGCGCATATTGTTCGCCACTATGCCGATTGCTTGCCCAATGCCGCGCTTTTACTCCTTGTTGTACCGCTGAATGATAGTCTTGCTCAAGGTTTATGAATGCTGCCTCTAAATCCTCGACCTCGCGTTCGTATCCAATACGATACACCAGATGATCAGGAATGTCATCGTAGCAACCGCCCCTACTCACTAGTGTCGGACGAGCGCTCGCTAGGCTTAATATGATGCTAGCCGAGGCACCCTCAACTACTGGGTAACGCAAACAGGAAATAGCATTCGCATGCTTTAGCTCATCCTGCAGGGTCGCTTCGTCCACTTTACCTAGTAACTCTAAGTCGACTTTATGGGGAGCATTATTTGCCAGCTCCATCAGATACTTGCGATAGGAGTCTCCAATGTTTCCAATCACTCTATATTGCCACTTTTTGCTATGGCGGGCCGAATTCCCCAGAGCGCGAATCACCGACTCGCAGCGTTTGTTAACATTCACGTCACCGATAGTGATGACTCTGCTCTTGGCTCCTCCCTGCTGGGGAGGTGGCAACTGCTTTTCGAACTCGCATGGATATGCCAAAGGAATGGTCGTGACAGGACAGTGCAGTTTCGCCTCACAAGGCGCTGCGTAGAACTTTGCGTGAGTTACGACGCCGAGTGTATCTGCCAAAGCAAAACGTAGTACGGGGTGCTTCGCAGCTTCACTCATAAACCACAATCGACCAAGATCTGCAGAGGCTCGTGTGAATGCCTTGAGGGCTTCGCTACTTGCCTCTAACCGAAACAAATCAAAGTAGGACTTCTTCTCAACAAGTATGGCCCATTCGTGTAAAAGATGGTGAAGAATAAAGTCGTGCAGTAGCGTCACGCCGGGAAACCGAGCCTGGTGCTTCAAGCAATAGTAGTGATTCTCAATGTGATTCCCCACGTTGTAGATGACAGTATCAAATCGCGACAAAAACTGATTCAAATGATTGTCAATGTCTTCTGCGTCAACTACCTCACAACTTGCTGGTCGACAGGTTGCCGCCCAACTTGAATCCCCCATTTCCGAACGAACAATAGTCACATCGTGACCGAACGATTGGAGTGCCTCGACAACCTCCACGCTAAACGCAGCGATAGCCGAACGTTGCGAAAAAGGACTGTACCAAGCGATTTTCATGCTACCAGCCTCTCCACGGTTCGCTCCCAAGTAATCTCCTTCTTGATCCACTCCTGGCGAGCATGCCTTCCCATATCAATCGTCCGATTCTTGTTGGCGAATGCCCTATCGATTGCATCCGCGATTTCTTTTGGCTCAGGTCTCCGGACCCAGCCTGTGTGATCATCACTGACTAGATCAAGTATTCCACCGGAATCATCTACAGTCAGCACTGCCCTGGCTGCCTGATTTGCTTCCATGCTGACGTAGCCTAGAGATTCCTCGTCGATTGGAAGATAAGCGGCGGCCAAGGAGTTGGTTGTCAATTCCACGATGCGCTGACGGGGTAAAAAACCGATTTCCAATGTTACCCGAGACTGCAAGCTGAAGCGTTCCACCAATCGATGCAGCCGTTTGGCATCTGCGGGCGAGTCAGCGGGTCCAGCAATGACCAATTTGGTATCCGACCTCGTGTACCTCATCGCCTCAATCAGGAGGTGCTGACGCTTTATGGCATTAATACGTCCTCCACAAAAGATGTAATCACCATAGTCGCCTGGTTCGAAGTCTTCTGGCCCATTTAGAGGCGTCCGCAAGAGCTTGCTGTCTACGTCGTTGTATCTTTTCAGCCTATCTTGCGTGACCGGTGATATGGCAAAGATGTCATTGACGTTCTCGAAACACTCTCGATCTGCCTCGAAGATTGAGCCCCTGAGCGCATGTCCTTGCAATGTATCAGGGATATTGGTGTGCCCGGAGTCCCACATGTCGTAGGCTTGCCGATACTGGTGCACTAGCCACAAGACCTTATTGGGATGCGGAATAAGATAGGCGGGAAACTTCAAGCCGATCACCAAATCCGCCTCTTCTATCTCCATCATCCTGCAAGCTAGCATTTCGCCGCTGATACGAGCAGCTGGCTCATAGCAGAACGGAATCCGTAGCAACCTGACCTGATGTCCAAGCTGTGAAATGTGGGACACCAAGTAGTTGGCAAGATTCTCTGCACCGCCATGCATGAACGGAACCATATTGTTTAGTACGAAAATCTTCACGTTACATTCGCGCTAGGCTGGTAAGAGCTCCACATTTTTCTCGGTCGACTCAGCTAACATCGCTATCAACCGTCCATAATCTAATCTGAGCAGAGACGACTGAATCGCGGGATAGGATTGCGCCAATCCTTCGTAAGCATCAGCTTGCTCACACAGGATAGATTTACATTCCTTTAGGGCGACACGTTCGGCATGGCGAACCCTAGCGGCTACGGGATGCAGTGAGGAAACGCTATGTCCAATCTCTACAGACAACCGTTGTTCGGACTCTGAACTGACAATCAGAAACTTGCGAGGGTGTTTGACGAAGCCGGCCGGAAAGTCCAACCCGATCATCCGATCCGCGTAGTCGCTCAAGTTAAGTAGCCGAAATGCGAGGATCTGTTCGACAAGGTTTCTTGAGTCGTGCACGAACGGGAGCAGGGCGGTGTCTACTTGGTAGCCCGCCTGTTTGAGTTGCTCGACAAGAGTTTTATGCAGCGAATCCACGCATGACACTCCGCCAATCTTAGCCACCGTTCTCACAATCAAGACATTCATGGTCTTCTTTTCGAGTCGATTTGATAAACGCGAAATTGAACGAGCTAAGCAGCTTCTTCGTAGGAAACCGGCTGGCGGACCAAACTGCCGTCGAAGCAGGCCAAATATTTATCTGCGACATGCCGCCAGCCGTAATTCTGCATACCGACTCGGGATCGTAAGGCTGCGGCTGCAGACTCCTCTGGTGCATCAAGGATTGTCATTATTGCGTCGCGGATTTCATAGCAGCAGCGAGGATTGAAGGTCTGTGCCTCGACTCCCAAAACCTGCTTCTGTTCTAAGAAAGCAGGAATCGCCGACATGGCTACCGGCGTCCCAAGTGACCAGGCATCAAGTCCGCTACCATTTCCAGCCTCATACAGCGACGAGTTTACGACTACCTTCGCGTTAGCGGTCAGAACTTGTACCTCTAGATCGCTTCGCAAACCGAGACTTTGAACCGCGCCCGACTGGTGATAGTCGAGATAGAACGGATGGTTTACGTTGCCGCGGATCTCTTCTGTTCCTGATCCTGCGAGGACCAGAGACATACTCGGTCTCTCCCTCGAGATATAATGAAATGCTGAGAGGAGCTGCCCAAGATTCTTATGTGGCGAAGCGTTGTTCAGGCTCAGGATGTAGTCGCCATTGATTCCCATCGAGTGCAGAATCTCTTTTTGTCTGCGTTCCTCCAAGGCATCGTTCTGCCCCAGATTGGACAAGTGGATGACTCTTGGAATCCTGGGACAGCGTGGAAAGGCCTGGACGAGCTCGTCAGCAATGAACTGAGTCGATACAATAGGAAACGCGTTCGCCAACCACCGCTCATGCTGCTGCCAAGAGTTTTGACGTTCGGTCGGGTCACCAACAAAGCTACCCGTAAAATGCAGGTAGTTGAGATCATGCGGAACGAAAAAAGCGGGGCAATCGAGAATCGGACAATCAATCCCATAAGGCCATGCAAATAGAACACAGTCGTAGGAATTGATTTGTGCGATCCATCTGCGATAGCTCAATGATGTGAGTATCTCTTTTGATCTTGCTGCTAGTCGTCTAAGCGGCTGGCGATGCCTTGAAGAAACGAGCGGAGGCATCTCCCTGACTTCCGCTCCTAAACTTTCTAACAGATGCTGCGGAGATTCACTTTTGCACACTTTCCGAACCGAGCGGCCCAGAAACACCGTCACTTGCAGTGACTTGCGAGCAGTCTTCAACCCTGCCACAAGTCGGCATACGTAACGCCAGCCCCCTGTCGAGGTGTTCTGCAACACGATTGCAAGTCTCTGAACTGGTGCGCGTGAGTCCACCACTTGATTGTCCGTGAATGTTTCTTGCTCCGTAGAGGAGCACGAGTGATGACTAGGCCACTTTTCTGAAGGACGTCGTACTGGAACTCGCTCTGCGAATCAGCGACGCGATCCGGTCAATTTGGCTACTGCTCAAATCGTTGTACGTGGGCAGCATCAAACCTGTAGACGCAAGTTGGTTGGTTTCGTCCAATCTTTGGCCCTGCCGACTCGCTTCTTTAGCGAAGGGGGGCAAGCTATGCAAAGGGTAAAAGAAGGGACGTGAATCAATCCCTTCCTCGCTGAGCGTATGAATCAGCTCGTCGCGCGTCATTCCGAATTCGCTGGGCTGAACAGTAATGCTGTACAGCCATGGCGCGATCTTTGCCCATGATGCAACTGGCTGGAACCCAATCCCTTTGATACCGCTCAAAGCCTTACCATATTGAGCAAAAATAGCTTCTCGCTTGTACAGGATCTCGTCACGGCGCTCGAGTTGGGCGCACAGCATCGCACATGCAATGTTGGTCAGCCGAAAGTTGTACCCGGTGATCGGAAAGTAGTACCGGCGTTTAGGATCCATTCCTTGACCGCGCAGCATTTTTAAACGAATAGAAAGCTGAGAATCATTCAGTGTGACAGCACCGCCCTCGCCGCAGGTGAATATTTTATTTCCGAAGAAGGAGAATGTCGAAACCGTTCCAAGTCCGCCAACAGGCCTCCCCTTATATTCTGCAAAATGAGCTTCGGCTGCATCCTCAACTACCCACAAGCCATGCATTGCGGCAAACTCATTGATCGCGTCCATATCAGCAGGGTGCCCAAGCAAATGGACTGCGACAATTCCACGAGTGCGCGGACTGATCGCCTCTTCTAGAGCAGCTGGAGATATACACCAGGTATCAGGATCAACGTCAACAAAAACCGGCTCCGCTCCACAGTACCGAACCGCGTTTGCTGTCGCGATGTAGGTCATCGAAGGCACAATGACTTCATCTCCGGGTCTTAGTCCCAGACCTAACATGGCCAGATGAAGCGCAACTGTACCGTTTGAGCACGATAGCGCATGATT
>PKCQ01000678.1 GCA_002862265.1 Planctomycetaceae bacterium
AGCGAACGCACCGGTGTCGCGGTAGAAAGCTGCTACGCTTCGACGCAACCCGACGTTATCACGTTCTACAACCGGGGCAATCAAGAGATCGCCAAACAGAATCGGTGGGCCATCAAATTCTGCATTGTCAAAGTTTACCGGACTCAGGTGAAGCGGATACCCAGGCAGCATACTCCCCTGGCGTTTCAGGTCGAGGCCCACGATATAGCTTACCGAGCCACCATCCAAAGCTCGTCTCCGATTTGCCCAACCAGTTACAGGTTCACCCATACGGGCAAATAGCTGCCCATGGTCGATGCTAAGTGTGCCGCGCGGTGTGCCAAGAAGTGGATAGCTCAAAGGCATATAACCGCTTGGTGAAAGATGACTGTCAAACAATGGTTTGCCTGAGCGAGTGTCAGGCCAAGGCTCACCGCTCTCAAGATCGAAGGCTCGAATATCTGTCAGGGTATTAACAAATACCTTGCCATCAAAAACCAAGGGATGATATGGCAAAGTACCTTTCGATGACTCACCGACCCTTGGCTTACTCGCAGGCGTTTGCTCCGTCGTTGCCATGTAAATGGGTGCGCTCTGAGACCAAAGCGGCCATGCGTCTACACGATACCGGCCCTTGGGTCGTCCGGCGCGATCATAACTCCCCGCAAAAGTCGCTACCGTCGAATCATCTTCCAGTCGTGCCATAGTCTGCTTCATGCCCTCAAGTACTCGTGCACTAGCAGGATCTTGGGAATGAATGTCTAAACAATCGACCACAGCAGCTGCCCAGTTTTGCCAGTCTCGTAGTGCTACGGTATTGGAATCCAACTGCCCAGCCAACACGATTCGTTGCAGTGCGGCGACGAGCCGAGACTGATGATTCGGGGTGACAATTTTCTGCTGTAACCATCCGGAAAACGCCTCAACTTCCTTTGGCTTTAACTTTGCAAAGACCACTGACCATGGCAGCGAGCCGTTGCTCCCATCCTGGATCTCCACTCGAAGCTCGGGGCACAGACGCTCAAGCTCCTGACAAGCTGCAATCGACCACCCACGCTCCAACAACAAATCAATCGCCTGCACTCGAAAGTCGTCCGCTCGGTGGGTTACTACGTTCCGCTGGGCTAGCTCTAGTGCAGATTTGAGATTTTTTTTGCCAAGCATTTCTTGGTAGCCAATCTCAACTCTTTCTCTCCGTTGCTTTTGGAAGGAAACTCTCGAAGCAGACCGCGCCGAAAACAGTTGAGTGAGCCGACGAGTCGCCCACTCGCGCGTAGGCTCGTAACATTGTGTTACTATCGTGGCTGCCTTCTGCTGGCGCCCGCGTGGCACCAGCTGATCAACTTCGGCCTCAATTAGTTTCTCTAGATCCCCAACTGCCTCTTCAAACTCCTCCGACGCAATTAAGTCCTCGATCTGCTCTAGCAAGAGTTCCTGCGCCGGGCCAAGACTTGCCGGTGGAGCATCGCCGTTGAGATCGATTTCTACCTCGCGGCTCTCGGCGTCGTTGCGGGAAGCAACGCTAGTGTCAGAATCCTTCAATGGCTGCGCCAATCCGAGCTCGGCATGCAAGACTGAGAACACTAACAAAATGACTACACGCACCAGAATGCAATCAGCCAAGCTACGAAAGCAACTAGATGAGTGTGACAAGTGGCGTAGCCTCGGGTGAAAATCAGAAACAAACTGCTCGAGTTGCGTTTGCCTGACTGCCAAGAACGCTCACGCACCTGCAGTCGGCAAATAAATCTGATAGAGCATCAGGTAGACGATAACCCCTGTCACGGAGACATACAACCAAATGGGCCCTGTCAATTTGGATAAGCGTCTGTGTGCCTCTCGTTTTCCTTTGAGCCCAAGATCTACGATCTGACAACTAAGAAGGGCACTGCCACTGCCAGGATGATCTGGCTAGCCAAGAGTACAGAATAAAAATAGCGGGCCGCCAGGGGAGCTGTATCGGTATCAGTGGGAAACTTCTTACTGCCGCCTTGGATGTTGAAGTGGTAGGCCAGTTAGCATACCAAAAACAAAGCAATCCATCGCCGCTAACATGATATTCCGCCTTGTGTTTGATCAACACGAAGCCAACCACGAGCAATGCAGTAGTTAGCGAATTGAGCGAAACATTGACGTGGGGCAACCATAAATCACCTACTTGCTCCCTTCCGCTTTGGTAGATGCCTCCGTTTCACTCGCCAACGAACCTGACTCCGAATCAGTTTCAACAGGCTTCTCCCAAGTCTCACCAGCAGCAATGATCTTGCTGATGTCTTCCCGTAGTGTGTTCCACTGCTTCTCTTCCTCCCAATCATACATGCCAACAGGCTCACCATCCTTATCGAATAGAGCAAACTTATTCGCGTGGAATTTCCGTCGCACAGGAAGCCTGAAGTACTCTACGCCGATACGTTTTATGTACTTCATCTCGCCTGTCAGAAAGAGCCACTGCTCAGGATCGGCGTCAAAATCGTTGGCATAGTCGACCAAAACATCAGGAGTGTCGACCTCTGGATCACAAGAGATACTCAGAAAACGAACAGCTTGGCCCGTGAACTCATCCTGCAACTCTTTGACCTTCGCATTCTGCCTCGGACAAACGCCAGGACAGGTTGAAAAGAAAAAGCCAGCAACAAATGGCTGACCGGCAAGGTCCTCGGTACCGACTTGTTTTCCAGAACGCTCAGTAAGCACCCACTTGGTGAGCCACTCTGCATTCGATCCGTTATCACGGACGATTTCCGTTCGCCCATTTGGTCGTGAGCCATCAGACTCCACGATATTACCGTCTTCGCCCTGAGTGTATGCCTTCCCAGCACCATTCGAGCTAACGTAATTCAGGCCGATTCCAATGGCTGCGAGTACTAACAGGAATCCAAAATAGTAGATCTTCATAGGGTCAGTCCAAGGCAAGAATGCTCACTCTGAAGAAGCAGAACAAGCTCATGACAGAAAGCGATCAAATTGCGGATCACAAGAAAGGCAGCAATAACAAGACCGACTACCCCAGCCAGCTGGCGATCAAAATCAGCAGCATGGTGAGTGGAAGGTGAAGCAAGCTGACGTGCAACATTCGCCTTGCCGTTTGCCGATCCTGGTTTCGCACAAAACGGATAGAAGCCCACAATTGCCAAACAGCCACCGCAACAGCAAGACCTGTAAACACGCCGGTCAACCATCCAGTTGCTGGAACAGCCAGTGGCGCCAACGCGATCAGTGCGATAGACCCGAGGATAGCATGCAAACCTGCTCCCCAACCACTGCGATCCACGATGGTGATCATTTTGTAACCAGCAGACTCGTACTGCTCTGCGTACATGAACGCAATCGCCATAAAGTGCGGAAGCTGCCAGGCTACCAGTACTCCCAGCAAAACCCATGCCTTCACGTCCCACAGTGAGCCCTCGGCTGCTGCCCAACCCATCCAAACTGGAAGTGCTCCTGGAATGGTTCCGACGAGCGTGTTCGTCCAACTAACTGTTTTCAAAGGTGTGTAAACCCAGACATAGAGCACCCAAGTTGCTAGACCACAGAGCATGGTCGTTTGATTGACGAACACGCTTAAATACAGAGAACCTGCGATCAGGAGAGCCCAACCCATCCATGCTGCCTGACTGACTGCCACTCTGCCACTCGGCAGCGGACGCTTGCTGGTCCGTACCATTACCGCATCGCGCTCACGCTCGAGCCACTGATTCAACACACTGGCGCTGGCCGCAACCATCGCGGTACCCAAACATGCGTGGAGTGCAACGACAAGGCTAACGCTAGAACCTACAGCAACCATGGCCATCACCACGGTCAACAAGATCATGATCAGAATCCGGGGCTTTGTTAGCTCCAGATAATAGGACAAACGCTGCGAAAGCGTGATCGTATTGTTGACTGTTGTTTCCACTTCAATTTCCAAGAGAAGCCCTAGATCGCCAAGCTCTCATAGATGTAACTGTCGCCAGACTGATGATCAACGAGCCGGTTGCCTGATGTGCAGTGACAACCATGCTCTCCCAGTATCCCTTGGCGGCAATCGTGTAGGCGGCGAGTGTGGCATTCAGTTCGGCCCATGGTAAGGCATAGTTTACAAGCCAAGTCCCAATCCCCAACCCGATTTGGCATAACACCATGATTGCTAGCAAGAGCGAAACACGCCGAACCTGCTTCGGGGTCCTGCTTGCCGCCACGACAGACACAGTGAGAACAAGAGCGACAAGAAACACCAAGGCCGCCAGACCAAGATGGAGGTGCACAAAACCCTTAAATTCGTTGGGTGATACGGCTCCTGTTGTATGCCTAAGCTGTGCCCCCACAATAAGCTGGCAATAACTCGTCACCGCCAAAACGCTGGCAGTGAGAGCGATAAAGCGCCCTGTGGCATATTGTCCTACAGCGCCAGACTCGTTCTCGTGGTCTGAAAGATGCTTACGATTTCGCTCGAACCACCACCGAGAGCTCATCACCGCTGTGGCCGTCGCAATTGCAAAGAACAAAGGACCGGTACAGCCATGAATCATGGCTGCGGTTCGTTCGTCTAACAACACCCGCACGCCACCCAGGATCCCCTGAGCAATCACTGCAGCGAGTACAAATACTGACCATTTGCGAAACCAACTACGCTCATCTCGGAGATAAGCCGCAACGACCAAACCAACGCAGAGCAGGCCGGATAAACTCCCTAGCAAGCGGTGGCCATGTTCGACCATCAAGTCAAATGGTCCAAACAACCATGCCTGGTAGGCGAACATATTCTCGCCATAAGTCCCAGGCCAATCTGGCACCGCCATCCCAGCGTCATAGGTGGTGACTAGCCCTCCGACCCAGATCAACGGAAAAACAGATACGGTCAAAGCAACGGCTAGACGATGCACTCCACTAGCGTAAGCCGCTTTGACAGAAGTTGGCGAAAAGGCTAATTCTTCAGAAGCACTCATTTGCTCGCATCCTCCTCTGAACACGAATCAGATTTGGTTTCCTGCGATACCAAAGACTGCTCCTCAGCCGGAAGAAAACTCCGCAAGTAGTTGACTAAATCCCAGACTTCCTCATTCGTCAGCCCCTGCGAGTTAGCGGGCCTGAGCGGCGCTGCTGGCATACCAGTACCTTCGATCCCGTTTACAATTCGGGTGTAGAGTTCTTCTGGTGACGAACCACCATGGAAAACGCCCATGGTAAGATTACGAGGAAAAATGTTCGTCGGCTTGAGTGCCCCCAACTCGAACATCGGTGCAAGGCTCTTTTTGTCCTTCGGATTCAGGCCAGCCATCACGGTCCATTCCCGAGTCCATTCGTCATAGTTGTGAGTCTGGCCATCACCCTTGGCTTCGGAGCCGTGGCAGAAAGCACAACTGGCGGTTGTTCCTTGAAACAGTTTTTTGCCGTTGGCCACCGACACGGCGATTGCCTCCGGATCATCGCCATTACCCACCAAAGGAAAACCTTCAGGCGGACCGACCACGTCAACGATCTTGTCCTCTGCCTCGAACCATGACTCCTGGAGATCAACCGCCCACCCTTTGATGCGACCTCGAACGTCAGCGAATTCCTCAGGGTACTTTTCTTTCGAGTCCAGATCATACAAACGCTCTCCACCTTCAAGATCCAGCTCGATCGCAGCATCGCGGATAAGCTTGCGTTCTAGTTCTCCACGGATAGACAAATAGATTACGTATTCAACGAGCGCCTCGATGTCCTCGGGATCCAAAGTGCTAAAAGAAGGCATACTAGTACCTGCAATGCCGCGATGCAGAATCTGCTTCAAGTCATCTTTCGTTGGCTTATGTCCAATCGGAGTCGACTTGAACTTGATCTTGCCGAGCCGAAAATCTCTAGGATAAGGCGTGAGCAACGCCGACGAGGGACCTCGACCATTGCCATTCACACCGTGACAGACAACACAGTGCTCCCGAAAAAGCCCCTTATGCTCGCCTTGTTCGCCGCTACTGAAAGCCCCGGCGGCACGTTGTAAGTTCTGGAGAGAAACTAGCTTGCCCTCACCCACATTCAAGAACTTGGGCCATTTAGGCTCGTCCGGCGATCCGAAGAACTCCGTCAGCACTACCTCTGAATCGGCAAGGGGCTCCCTCAAGTCAATCGATTCAGTAAGCTCCCAGCGTTTCGCAAAAATGCGGTTGCTCTCAAAGCGATCGCCAACCGAATCACAGCCGAATAACCCACTGATCAGCAGTATGACCGCCAACCATATGGTCAATAAAGGGTTGGAAGGGTCGATTCTTAAGTTGGAACGGAAACTCATGCGACTTTAAAGTAGATCTTGACCTTGCAAACTCTCCAATGGTGAGGAACCCGCATTCTGCAGAGGTCGATTCACACCCCTGGGCTGCGGTCATCAGCCGCAGGGAAGCTTAACCATCCCAGAATTAGTGAATCACCCCAGAGAGCTTCCTGCAACGCGAAATACCGCGTCTGCCAGGCTAATCATGGCGACAAACAGTCGCACAGAAGTTTTTCCAGCGTAGACCACGCACAGCTAGGCTAACAGACTCGGATCAATCTGCTGCGGCTCGATACTCAGGCGATAGAAGGTATCGCATCCACAATGCCCTGTATTTCCCTCAGGAGCCTCTAGACGCTCGAATCCGAGCTTTTGGTAGAGTCGGTTGGACGCCGTGAGAGTTTCGAGCGTTTCAATGTAGATTGAACGATACTCAAATCGCCGCGCATCGACGATCAGCATCTCCCCCAGAATCTTGCCGAGCCCCTGGCCGCGTGCCGCCGGCAAGAAGTACATCTTCTGCAGCTCACACTGAGTCGGCTCTGCCCCAGCTAACTGAGCGAGTCCGCCACAACCCACTAACTCGTTCTGCTCCTCGAGGACGTAGAAGACCGATCGTGGCTGATCGTAGGCCTCGAACATCGCGTCAACTTCGGGATCTTCGATCGAGTATCCACGGCCAACCGCACCGATTTCTGTCATCACCGTACGAATAATCCCCGCGACGGCCGCGTTGTCCTCCGGCTTGATCTTGCGAATGATCAAGGACTCACTCCTGGTTAGTTCCCAGCGGATTTACTCTCATCGGCCATGGCACTTGTCGTTGGATCTGACTCAGCCTCTTGCATCGATCGCACATAATTGACGATATCCCAGATCTGCTCTGGCGTCACTGCAGCCGCGGGCATGGGCGTGCCCTCGATCCCGAGTGCAATACGTTGATAGATTTGTTCAGGAGCTCCACCGCCACGAAAAACGCCTTCGTGGAAATTGCGTGGCGAGACTTTCCTCACTGGAAGAGCACCTCGAGCAATAAAAGGCACGTGTTCAGCTTCGACCGCGGGATCAATTCCGGCTCGTTTCGTCCAATCCTTTGTCCACTCATCGTAGTCGTTGGTTTGACCATCGCCCTTCCCTTCCTTGCCATGACACTTTGCACAAGCAGCTTTCTCACCAAGGAACAATTCCCTGCCTCGAGCCACCGATTGCTTGACCGGCGAGTCGGCGTCAGCTTTGAGGATGTCGTGCAGGGTGATCAGGGATTCTGGAACCACCGATTCGTCACGGCCGGGAACCTCTACAGCAGAATCTTCCGCCTCAGACCAAGGCTCTACGACATCCAACACGAAATCTTCTAGCAACTCCACCTGCTCTTCGAAGTACTCGCGAGCATCTTCATCTTCACTTTCCTTCATCGATGGATCATAAAGCACATCCGCGTCTTCTGTAGCCACGAGATCCAGTTCGCTGCATTCTCGCAACAGCTTCCGCTCGACTTCTCCACGAATGGTCAAGAAAATCACATAGTCAACAAGCGCTTCGACATCCGCGTCTGCCAGCTTCGGAAGTGCAACCATTTGTGTTCCACCGATACCGTTACGAATCAACGTCGCTAAGTCCTTACGAGTCGGCTTCGCACCGATCGGCGTACTTTTAAACTTAAAACGCCCCAGCCGATAGTCTCGCGGATAAGGATTCAGCAAAGCAGCCAACTCTCCGCGCCCGTCGCCCGTAATCCCGTGACACTTTGCACAATGCTCACGGTACAAGCCCTTGGGCCCAGCGGCCTTCTGCAGGTTTTCTAAGTTTAAAAGATCGCCGAAATCATTCTGCACTATCACAGGTAACTTGGGCTCATCGGGAGTTCCGAAAAGATCGCCCAACGCATTATCCGCTTGAGTGAGCGCGGCATCCGTCCATTTCGCCGAGTACTCACCGTCGACTTGATATCGATACGCCATCACCAAATTCGGTTCGAACTTCGCGACGACAGGCTCGGAAGCCTCGCGACAGCCCGAAAAGCAGCCAACCGAAACTACAAGCATCAAACAGCAGCGTGACAAATTCTGAATAATCATTCGCTAGTCCCCTCACTTGCCGAAGAACCCGTCTCCCCTGCTTCGGCACGCGGAAGCTCGGCTGGTGGAGCTGGCCAAGGCTCAATGTCGAAGCCCTCTGCCGCCTTCCCGCCACTTGCATTAGTCCCCCGCAAGCTGGCAACGTAGGCGGAAACCATCACGACATCGTTAGTCTGAAGTTTGTCTTCCCAAGCGGGCATCGCGTTATTATTCGCACCTTTAAGGATCACCTTCGCGATATCAGCAGCCTCCTTAATGTTCGTGTATTTTTCATCCGTAAGATTTGGGCCCACATTGCCTTCAGCATTGCGACCATGGCAGTTGGCACACTTTGACTTGAAGATACTCTTGCCAAGCTTTACCCAGTTTGGCTTGTTCATGTAGGTCAAGATCGCCGCTGCGTTGGGTTCTAACTCGCCAATCTCCGCGTACTTGGCGAGGCTAATTCGTGTTGCCGCCGCATCATACTCCGCCTCCATCCCGCGATCTGGACCAATGTGATAGAACATCATGTAAGTCGGACAAAGGACAATGAGGAACAACCAAGTATTCTTCCACCACTTTGGAATGGGAGCTTCCAACTCTTCAATGCCATCAGAAATATAATCTTGCTTTTCAGCCATTTTCTTCTAACTCGTTTTGGATCAAACAGTTCCAAGAACGCGTCCTCGAAAAGGACGCTAAGCTTTAATTAGTTAGCCACACCCAAACGCTGGAGGTAGGCGATCAAGGCGACAACTTCTTTGTCCAGAATTCCAGCGTGTCCACCCGAGACCACCATGTCCATCGCGATCTCCTCTGCCTGCTTCTGCAGGGCAGCCTCTAGCTCCGTCACCTCGCCATAGAGTCGATCTTCCTCACTCAAAGTATCGTCGGCCAAGAGCTCCTCAATGTAAGTGACTCCGAGCTCCGCTTCGTGCCGAAGTAGCGCACGGACCCAGTCGACCGAAAACTCTGCTTCTACCAAATGATCGAACCTCGGCATAACTGACGCTTCATTCAGGGCTTGTGGATCCTGCAAATGCTGCAGGTGCCAAAAGGCATTTTGCTTTCCACCCTCACGCCCTAGATCCGGACCAATTCTGCGCGTAGACCACTGAGTCGGCCGATCATACTGAAACTGCGATGCATTCGTATACTCACCGCCGTACCGGTCGACTTCTCCTAGGAGTGGTCGCACCGTTTGGGTGTGACAGCTGGCACATCCCTCTCGAACGTAAATCGCTCGACCAACCAGCTCCAGCGGAGTGTACGGATTAGTTGTCGCCCCTTCACTCGACCATTGACCTGCAGCCCACGTTGGCAAAACGAGCAAAACGCAAGCAAACAAAGTGCTGGCTGTGATCAACCAAGCGAAAATTCGGGGCGATCGCTCCCAGCCCCGGTGGAAAGCCAACGATTTCCACCTGTCAAGTTTGATTCCAAAACCAAGAACCGGCTTGCCTTCTAAATCACTATGTGGCGCCTCGTCCGCTTCAAAGTCGGAAGTCAGCTTCGGTGCCAAGGTTGTACGGACGCTGTAACTGCGATCCTGCATCGCCCACGAAGCGATGTAATTCACGGCCAGCAAAACCATGCTCAGAGCAACAACCACTGCGCCGATCATCGTCGCCCACCAGAAAGGCTTCACGGCGATAACGATGTC
>PKCQ01000468.1 GCA_002862265.1 Planctomycetaceae bacterium
GCGACGCGCAGCTCGAGCAGCTCTTCTCTCAGCTTGGGTATCGACTTTTCTAATTGCATCAAGATTTTGGAGTGCTCTGTGACCACTTCATTCAGTTGTTCCAGTAGGCGTTGCTGGTGAGCGATGCTGATTTCAAGTACTTCGATGCGAGAGGCGTCAGTCTTGTTGGGCATGGTGGCTACCGAGTCTGTAGCAAAACTCAGAATGAGTTTCTTGTGAAAAGCGAAACGCTGGACATCAAGTCAGATACTTATCGATCGCCGAGTAGACACTTTGACATTTTGCAACGCAAGGGCTGAATTTGGCGTTACCCCTCGTCACCAATTGTTACAACCGGATTTTTGCGATTCAACAAGTTCTTTTAGGTAAGATTTGTGGCAAGAAAGTCACTGGAAGTTTTTTGACCGGTCACCACTAGCATCCTATATTTGCACGGGCCGACTTCGTGCACGGAAGGCAGAGTGCAGGTTCTGGGGCAAAGTAACTTGAGCAACATGCTCGTTGATCGGACGATCTCCCCGGTACAGCACACTTCGAGGCATGCCCAGGGCAAATCCTTCCGCACAAGCTGGGCCATTGACGGCACTTTCGTTTCGGACTCATTGGGTTTGCAATGTTTTGCATCGCACTAGAAGTCGCAAACTCGGAAGAGCTGCATGATCTCCCTCTCCCATCTTCGTCTCGCGTTCCTAGCTGTTTTTTGTGCGCTGCCCGCCTATGCACAATCTCCTTCCTCTGGCGGTAACGGAATCTCCGCTCAACGTCTCGTCCGAGCTCTGATCGATGATGGTCTAACTTTTGAACAAAATCGTGATTGGGTCGCCGCCATCCAACACTATGAAGGTGCGGTTCGATCCTATCCCAAAGATCACGAGCTGCGTCGACGCCTGCTCATTTCTCGGTTGCACTATGATGTGATTCGACGCGGAGGCGATGCTACCATCGGCGGTTTAGTTGCCGATAGTGATCAAGCCGAAGCAATCGAGCTCTATCGCGAAGTTCTCACTCGACTCGAGATGAGTTACGTAGATGTGATCGATTTAGCTGAAGTCATTCGCGGTGGTACAGCCTACCTTGAAGTTGCCCTAACGGAGCCATCTTTCATTAGGAAGCATCTTGAAGGACGCACGCGGCAGGAAATCGAATCTTTTCGGACGTCAGTTCATAAGTTGACACTTCGGAATAGAATTGCGACCCGTAGCCAAGCAATCAACATTGTGCAAAACGCGGCGAAAGCTGCTGAGCAGAAGATTGGCCTGCAGCCGACGGCAACGGTCATTCAGTTCACTCTCGGTGCTATCGCTTTGCTCGATCCTTATTCTTCGTTCCTTTCTGCATCCGAACTGGAAGAGGTGGAATCGCAGATTGAGGGCAATTTTGTGGGGCTCGGTATCGCTCTTGAGCCACACAGTGTTCCACTGAAAATTTTAAACGTCATTCCTGGTGGACCAGCTGAACAAGCTGGAATGCTGGCTGGCGATGAGATTGCGGAGATTGGGCAAATTCGTTGTTCGGACCTGGGGGCCGAACGATCAGCGGACATGCTTCGTGGACCGGAGAACAGCCATGTCCGTTTATTGGTTCATCGTGGCGCTGAGAAGAAAGATCTAGTTATCGTTCGTCAGCGCGTCGAAGTGCCAAGTGTCGAGGGCGCTCGGCTTCTGGATAAGGCAGCAGGTGTTGCGTATTTGAAGATTAGTAGCTTCCAGAAAACGACGCTCAACGAGTTGGATACGGCACTTTGGAGCCTCCATCGGGCGGGAATGAAGAGTTTGATCATCGACTTGCGTGGTAATCCAGGAGGATGGCTCGACGCGTCCATAGACGTGGCCGACCGTTTCCTCAGCAGCGGCCGAATCGTCTCCACTCGGGGGAAGAACGGGATTGAGAACCAGAACTATAACGCGACCCGCAGTGGTACTTGGACCCTTCCTCTGACTTTGCTTATCAACCAAGACAGCGCAAGTGCCAGCGAAATCCTTGCTGGAGCTATTCGTGACAATCGTCGCGGAGAGGTGATCGGAGAGACCACGTTTGGCAAGGGAAGCGTTCAAGGCTTGTTCCATACGAGAAACTTGAACTGCGGTATCCGGTTGACGGTATCTAAGTTCTATTCTCCAAGCGGCAAAGCAATCAGTGAAATTGGAGTTCAACCTAGCTTGACTGTGGAATCGGAAGCAACGGAACCAGTGCATTTTGTTGCCAAGCAGGAAGCACTCGACGTTGCGGCGACGAAGAAGCAAGATCGTATTTTGGAGATTGCTCGCCGCCGACTGTTAATGACAGAGCGTCCTTAAAGATACATACTGCAAAATATATAAGCCGATGCCTAGGCCGTAATAGTGGGCGATTCGCACTGACGCAGCGAGTTGTTCGTTTCCCAGCGGTCGGCTAAAAATTGCTGCCCTTTAAAATTGCGATTCCCTCTCATGTATCCGCGTCGTTCAGCAAAGCTTATGGGGCAACGCACTAAGACGATGCCAAACTTTTTAAAGAGTGGGATCCTGTTGTAGCTCCGGTCGAAAACGTCCGCTTTCCCTCTCGTTGCGTGAAGACGAATAGTAGCGCTGAATCAGCCGGGTATGATGCCGTTACTGATCTTTCACCTACCTAGATTCGTTAAAGGACGGCCCTCAGCAGTGCGGTCGAGCGTGTTGCGAAGCTCGGATCTAAGAAATAAACGGTTTCTCCGATTGCATTTTGACCACCGCTCGTCCGAGAGCCGCCAAGCCTGCTCACCTTTCTTCCTTGTTCTCCCGTATGGTTGAGGAGGAAAAGTTCAGCTTTTTACTGAGTAGCCGCAGATGCTGACTTGCTCCAGTAGTTGTCACCTCATCCACTTCTTGTGAACGTTTTCAAGACTGCCCTACGTGGTTTTGGCGATAGCGATGCTCCATGGCGAACTACTTGTATTGGCTTTTATCACGAAGGATATGATGGTAGTGCTGGGCGAAGCGGTGGGCCTCGTCTCGCACGTATTGCAGCAGGCGGAGTGCGAATGCGTGCCGGCTTAGCTTGAGAGATTCCGTTCGGCCAGGTAAGAAAATTTCTTCCTCTTGTTTTGCAAGAGAAAGCACTGCAGGCGGGGCGATATTTTGATCTCGGAAAGCGGCCATCGCCGCGCTTAACTGTCCTTTGCCACCGTCGATGAGAAGCAGATCAGGAAAGGACACTTGTGACTCGCTCAGTTTTCGAAAACGACGCGAGACGACTTCATGGATACTGCGAAAGTCATCTACACCATCGACGCCTTGGATCTTGTAGCGACGATAACCCGGCTTGAATGGCAAGCCGTCGATGAACTGCACCAGACTTGCTACCGTTTGCTTACCGCCTAAGTGCGCGATATCAACACCTTCGATAACACGAGGCGGAGCGGGCAATTTCAAAACCTTCTGTAGCCCGGTCATTCCCTTCTTGGGATCGATGTAGAAAACCTCTGGTTGCACATGCGTGTCCAAGTCACCGCGTTCGTCGAGTCGTTCGAGCATTGAGATTTCATCCCGCAGTCGAGCCGCTTTCTCATAGGCAAGCTCTTTGGCGGCGGTTTGCATTTCTTCCTGGATTTGCTTAAGCAGCTTCTTCTTTCCGCCTTCGAGAAAAGTGTGTAGTCGCCGAATGTCTTGACGATACTCCTCTTTTGAGATTCGCAGATTGCACGGAGCGGTACATTGTTGGATAGATGCCAGCAGGCACGGCCGAAACCATCTCCAACGGTCATCGTTTTCATCGATGTCGAGACTGCAGGTCCGGAATTTAAAGATCTTCTGGAGGACTTGGATCGCACCTCGCAACGCGCCGGCACTGGCAAATGGACCGTAAAGTTTCGCCCCTGTCTGTTTTGGTATCCTCGTGAGCTCCACGCGAGGAAAATCTTCACGCGTGGTGATCATCAGATACGGAAAACTTTTATCGTCCTTTTGTTCCTTGTTGTGCCGTGGCTGAACATCCTTAATCAGACGACTTTCAGCCAGCAGAGCATCGACCTCACTCTCGCACTCCATGTAGTCAATGTCGCAGATCTCGTTGACCCAGCTTGCCGTTCGTTGCTCTTCCTGTGCGGCTTTCAGAAAATAACTCGATGCGCGGCTTCTCAGGTTTTTTGCCTTGCCAACGTAGATAACGACACCAGAATTATCCTTCATTAGATAAACGCCAGGCGTTTGAGGGAAGGTCTTCACCTTCTCCGATGCACTTCGGAAGCCGAAAGTCTCTTCCGCCGAGTCAAGTGATCGTGCTGGTTGAGGCGACTCAGCTTGTTCGGGAACGTTTTCGCTCAGATTCTCGTCCATGGCTTATGTGATTCAAAACCTTTGCGAGAAAGCTTATTTACGCCGTACCGAGTACAATGCTGTCGCGGCAACATGCGACGAAAGGCATAAGGACAATCAGTACTCGAGCAAGCTAAACACGGAATGGGGGCTGAGTTTCTCCGCACCACCGAGGAAGCTGAGATTGATGCAGAAAGCGCACTCTGCGACATCCACATCGAAGCCGCTGATCAACTTTAGAGTGGCTTCAATGGTTCCGCCAGTCGCCAGCAAGTCGTCGACGATGAGTACGCGATCGCCTGCTTTCAAGGCATCTTTGTGGATTTCAAGTGTATCCGTTCCATACTCGAGCTCGTAGGAGTAGCTGATCGTATCGTAGGGCAGCTTGCCCGGCTTGCGGACAGGAATGAAGGCGGCGTCTAGTTTGTCGGCTAGCGGAGCTCCGAAAATGAATCCGCGAGATTCAACCGCCACGATTGCGTCAATTTTTTCACCGTTATAGCGTGCCGCAATCTGATTGATGGCTTCCCGAAAAGCGGCGGGATGGGCGAGTAGAGGTGTGATGTCTTTGAAAATAATCCCTGGCTTCGGAAAGTCTGGGATATCTCGAATGTGTTCTTTGAGGTCGATTGCCATGCTTATCGCTTTCGTGAGTTCTGGTGACCGTCAACTCGGACAGTCAAATTTCATGCGAAAGCGTACCTTCTGGCAGCCAAAATTGGTAGGTGCCGCTCAGTTCTACCGCAGTTGCAGACGCCTGTATGCAGCCTCAGATCGCTTTGGGAGACTACTGGACCATATCCCAGATGGTCTGGCAAATCACGCCGATTGCTGCTTGAATGCGTGGAGCAGTCCCAAGGCTGTCTCCCATGCCAGGAAGGGCTAGAAAGGCGAAAATAACGGCGATCAACAAGTACATTAAAAGTGTTGGATCGGAGTTGACGCGTTGAGTGATCAACAAAGAGGGCAGCCAACTGCCTGGAGTCTCCACGTTCGTGATGTCTTCTACGCGGGAGAAACCGACGCTGGTGCAGTTCTCGTCAGCGTAGTGCGACTCTTTCTTAACTCGCCAGTGCTCACCGGCAAAAAGGAGCTCATACTCCCCGCCGTCTTTTAGGCCCTTAGATACTTTGTTCTCAATGCGTACTGTGAAGCCTGCGCGAGAAATATCCAACACGGCGGCAAGATGCCGACGACGCCCAATCCGCAATTCGGCAGACGCATTTTCTGGTGCGACAGCACATCGATACGCCTTACGGTCTTCTTCGCTTGTCATCATCGTGTCTCTCACAAACTTCCCGTAGTGGACAGCGTCGCCAGCAGTTTTTGGGGACCGTTCTGTCTCACTTAGTCACAGGATTTTCAACATTACAGATGCTGTTCGGAAAAACGTTTCCGAACATTCGAATTGCGTCACCGCAGATAGGTGCAAGGCTGCCAAAGTGTAGTTCAGAGGAATCAAACGAGATGGCGGAAGGACAGGTAAGCCTGACGGATTTCACACGCGAAACCGGTTTGAATTTTCCGCTTGTTATGATTGGAATAGGGGAGGAGTCCTATAAGGGGGGGGCACAGTAAATTATGGCGACGTTGTGTACTTTCTGCAGTACACGCATTGGCTTGCCGATAGCCTCAGTTTTGACTTGGTCAAACGAACGAGCTGGTCCACAGGTGGCAAATTATCTGTCGCCTTTCTGAAGATGTCGACCATCGCGTGCGCACGGGAAATGGATTAGCGCTCGCTTCCGCCGTCGGTAGCTTCTCTGACGTTCCGAATGGTCACACAGAGGCCCAACTAAGAGGCATTCAAGAATCTTGGAGCCCGAGTCGCTTTCGGAATCGCTCTCCTCGCTGGCCACCGGCTGGTAAATCCCGCGGTTGCTGTAAACATAAACCGCATTATCGGTTCCGTCACGGATTGTTTGCTCCAACTCGCGTAGGAATACCGGAAGAGCAAGATCCGCGTGCGGTGGTATTCGCCGTATTTCTTTATCCTTCAGCAATGACATGCGCCACGTGCCATAAGAAGATATATGACGAGTGGCGCGACAACGCCCATGCCTCCTCTGTAGACTCACCAATGTTTCAGAAGTTCGAGCAAACAATATCAGACCTGAGTCGCGGGACCGTAGGGGACTTCTGCGGGCGTTGTCACGCTCCCGTTGCAACTCAAAGGAACCACGATTGTGCCGCCTCAATTGTCGATGTGCCCTACGTCTATCGCGAAGGTGTGACTTGCGTGGCCTGCCACCGCGTGAAGGAATATTACGGCCGCGTCGATGGAGAATGGCGGATCGAACCAAGACCATTGCAAGCACCGGTTTACGGCGGTGCCGGAGGTTCTGGCGTGGCGAAAGCGACAGCGGAGTGAGATAAATACAAGGTCAAGCTTGATCCGAATTCGAAAAAACCTGGCCAAGAAATTCACATGCAAGGCTACAGGTTCGAGCAACTTGGCGAAAGCGGATTCTGCCAGTCATGCCATTAAGTTGCGGTGCATCCAGGAATCGCACTCGAAGTCGTTTGGGCATAGTGCCGAGTGGGTTCTGCCTGCAAGAATGGTGTTATCTGCCAAGATTGTCACATGGGCGTAGTCCCCGGCAAGCCGGAGCGTTACACCTATGACGCAGTGGCTGAGATGAATGTTTTGTCGGTCAACAATCATCGCGAACATTCGAATCATATTTTCTTCGGCCCTGGAATCTACCCGCGGGCTCGCAACTGGTTCGGGCGATACAATTTGGTTATCCCACACTTCATGGTCTACGGCGATTACAGAACCGGTGTCGGCGTAAATTGCATTCAGCAAGGCGATGCAAATAGCATGTCATTTCGAGCTAACATCGACATGGACTTGGAGATCACTGCCACGGAACGAGTACACGCCTTTGTGACTCCCTTGAACCGCGGAGGTAGTTTCACGCGTTATGATTTCACGGATTCGGCAGAGTTCACCAACGGCGGAGACCTGCGGCTCGACACCCTGTTCTTCGAAGGAGACGCAGGATCGATCTGGGGCGGTTTAACGGGACAGGATGGCCCTTTCGATCTTCCGTTTTCGTGCGGGTTGATACCGTTTTTCTATCAGAACGGGATTTGGGCAAACGACGCGGCGATGGGAGCAGCGGTTGCATTGCCTTCAAAGCACAATCGTTTGCTTAACTGGTCAAACTTCGATGCAACCTTCTTTCGGGCTTCGGATCAAATCGACAGCGATGCGTTTCTTGGCGACAACAACGCAGCGGAGTTTTTCGGATCGGCTTGGTTCATCGAAGCCAACGACGGCTTCTGGGAAGTTGACTATGCCTTTATTCATGATGACATCGGTCAGCATCGGAGCTATCACAACTTTTCTGTCGCCTTCACGCGATGGTATTTGCATCGATTGAGTAACTCTATCCGTTTCGTCACGAACGTTGATCAGGCTTTACCTCGCGACCAACGGACGGCTCAAGGAGCCCTGCTGCTGATCGAGAACTCGCTGATCTCCAGAACCCCAAACACCTTCGTGCCCTACTTCAATCTCTGTTACGGACATGGAAGAACCCAGTCCTTGGCTCGCGATGGCGTAACTGGGGGCATCTTGAACAACGTTGGCATCAACTTCGAATCGGACGGATTGACCGGTTACCCGACCTTGGACGCGACTGGAGTGAACACGGTGGGCGGAGCCCTTGGCGTCAACCTGTTGGGGTATAACTTCAGCCATCAACTAGTTCTGGAGGTCGCCGGGCTGAAGCGAACGGAAGCGCTCGGTTGCGAAATGCTGTGGGCGACCAGTATGCTGCTGGCATACGTTATCAAAGACCTGTCAACAATGCTTGGATCTGCCGCACAGACCATATGTTCGGGTTCTTAAGAGGCGCCGAAGACATCCGCGGCAGTCGAGTCGAGCTGAGATTTAAGTTCTGATTAATCGTTCCAGTACGAAGTAATGGGTTACCACAGCCCAAACCGTACACCGCATCTTCTTTGTTCGAGTTGTCCGGGACAATCAAGCTTCGGTGGCAGCGATTGCGAAAAACTGCCAGCGACGTTATCACTGCAACATTCGATTAGATTTACCTGAATCTTGAGGCCCTTGAATGAGTTCTGATCGCATCTACGCGATGCCACTTGGAAAAGTCGGTAACTTTGTATTCGACGAGAAAGTCGTTGAAGTTTTCCCCGATATGATCCAGCGTTCGGTGCCTGGCTACAGTTCGATTGTTTCCATGACGACAGAGCTCGCTCAACAGTATTCGCGTCCGGGCGGGCGGATCTACGATCTCGGTTGTTCGCTGGGAGCCTGTACGCTGCCGATGGCCGAAGTGGTTCCGCCCAGTTGCGAGATCGAGGCAATTGATTCCTCCCAGGCGATGATCGAACGACTGAGGAAGATTATGTCAGACTTGCCGGCTGATGCCGCCAAGGTCAACTTGCATCTTCAGAACGTGATGTCAGTCGAGTTTGAGCCGTGTTGTTTTGCAGTCTTGAATTTCACTTTGCAATTCATTCCGATTGAGCACCGTGGGGAATTGCTTTCGCGCGTTGCGGATTCTCTGTGCGAGGGAGGAGCTTTGGTACTTTCTGAGAAAGTGCAGTTTGACTCGGAGGGCGAGCAGAGTTTGATGGTTGATCTGCATCATGCATTCAAACGGGCCAACGGCTACTCGGCTTTGGAGGTAGCCCAAAAACGTTCCTCGCTCGAAAGAACCTTGCTGCCTGAAACAATTGAAACACACCGCGAGCGTCTTCTTAAAGGGGGTTTTCGTCAATTTTCCTGCTGGTTTCGTTGCTTCAATTTTGTATCCATGATTGCAATCAAGTAAGCTGAGGCGGAAATGCGGCTGACTTTTCGCCGCCTGCTACCTTCCCATAACTGCTGTTCTCTCCAATGCAGGAATACGTTATTTCGCGATCGCTTTGCAGACGCTTGTTTTTTCCTTTAGTTCTTCTAGTCGTCAATGGCTCTTTGACTCACGCGCAGGACATGCGAGTCTACGCAGAAGGCGAGCTGCCGAAAGATCGCCGGCTGGATCCAATGAAGGATCTAGACGGTTATTTTCCTTTCGAGGTTCCAAATAGCGTCTCACATTGGAAATCCAGGAAGGAGAGATTGCGTAAGCAAGTCTTGCTTGCGACTGGTTTGTGGCCGGAGTTGCCCCGGCGTACTCCGATGAAGCCGGTGGTGCACGGGCGCGTGCAGCGCGATGGTTTCACGGTTGAAAAGGTCTACTTCGAATCTGTACCAAACCATTTTGTTACAGGACTCCTGCTCCGTCCCGACGACGGTAAGAGCCTCAAGCGTCCTGCGGTACTTTGTCCACATGGACACGGCGGTCGGATGCAAGACTACGGTGCCGACAAGATGCCGGAGCTGCTGGCATCGGGTGCTGAGAAGTTCGCTGAGTCGGGCCGCTTCCCAAAACTAGCCCGCTGCGTTCAACTCGCTCGGATGGGCTGCGTTGTGTTCATTTTCGACATGCTCGGGTACGAAGACAGCCAACAGATCTCGTACGACTTAGCGCATCGCTTCAAGACGCAACGGCCTGCGATGGAGAATAGTGAGAGCTGGGGATTCTTTAGTTGCCAAGCGGAATCCAACCTGCAAAGTATCATGGGAG
>PKCQ01000660.1 GCA_002862265.1 Planctomycetaceae bacterium
CCCAACCGCCTCCCAAGCCACCTCTCTGAAAGGCGAAGTCTGCTCAAGCCGCTGATGGAGCTGCCAGGAATTCACACGCGCCTTGGCCGAGGTCGGCGCAGGCAATGGCTTTGTAGCTTGCAACTCCTGGGCATTCACACGATGAACCAGCAAGGCGAGGACGAGGAGGACCTTGAGTGTTAGAGATTTCTTATTCGGAGACCGAGGGACATAGTTCGATGCGATCAAAACCAATTCCTATTGTCAGAGGATCGACGAGAAAGGCAACAACTCAGAGCTTAGCATCACGAAGCGCGGGAAACTTGCTACGCCAGCGTCGCGTTTCGTCAAAATCATAGTTGGTCGACACAACTTTTTCCGATGCATTGCATTCGAAAAGACTATTACCCATATGATCGAAGGCACTACTGCGACCGTCAAAAAAGAGGCCAGGTTCTTCCCCGCAGCGATTGACTCCCACCACGCAGGCCAGGTTTTCAATGGCTCTGGCTTGAAGCAGTCGCACCCAATGCTCAGATCGCTTAGCAGGCCAGCAGGCAATGACACAGATTAACTCTGCACCGGCCAAAGCAGCTGGACGAAATCGTTCGGGAAATCGCAAGTCGTAGCAGATAAACGGCGCGATCTTGACACCTTTCCACTCGAAAATCGAATAGCCTTCCCCCGCCGGATAGCTCTTGTCTTCGCCTGAAAGCGTGAATGGCTGCTGCTTCTGATACCGAACCAGTTCGCTTCCATTCGGTGCAAAAGCAACTGCTTCATTCTTTCCGGTCGCGTCTGGGCCTGGGCTTGCAATACCCCCAAGCATGGCACAGTCGTACTTGGAGGCCAACTCCTTAAGCAAGGCTTCACCTTCTCGATCCGTGCTTTGGGAGGCTACCGAAGCATTCATCGTGAAGCCGGTTTCGAACATCTCTGGCAAAACGACTAGGCTGCCAGCCGAAGGAGAATTCTCCGCCAATAAATCGCGCACTCGCGTGTGGTTGGCGGACTTGTCTTCCCAAGCCATGTTGAGTTGTACTGCGTAGACTTGCATGATGTTGCCTCGCGAATTTGAAGAGTGCCGCGTCTGCTCGTTTCCCTCACGAATCTCCCTCAGGGAGAGTCAATTAATTATCGCGATTATAGGTCTAGATGCTCATCGAGTAACTTCCAGCAGACGAGTTGCATTCGCGGGAAGTGGAACGGCCCCTTCCAAAGGTTGCCTTTCAGGCTGGAGCTTAACGAACCGTCTCGTCGCAGGTAGCCAAACCACTCGCCATGTTCCGCATCCGCAAAGTGACGGTAGGACCAGTCATGAACTTGTTGGTGCATCGCAGCGAACTGCGCATCGCCTGTGAGTAGATAGGCGAGCAGTGAAGCGATGATGGTTTCGTTATGTGGCCACCAGAACTTCATGTCGTGCCAATACTCCTGAACTTGGCCTCCGCCTAAGTCGGTGAAGTAGAGCATTCCGCCAAGCTCGGTGTCCCAACCACGCTTCCACATCCAGCGTACCATTTTCAGACCAAGTTGGATCAGCCGTTGATCATTGCGAAGCTTGCCTTCGAGCATGATAAACCAAGCGCCTTCGATAGCATGACCCGGGTTGAGTGTTCGACCATCAAAGTGGTCAATAATCTCACCCGCCGGACCAACACTCTCCATGACTACCTCTAGGTCGTCTTTGACGAACTCCCGCTCTATTTTTTCGATGGCAAAGTCGATCCATTGGTCCGCTGCTTCCCAACTGATCGCCTCACGAAGTTCTTGCGCCGTGACGATCGTGATCATGGGGAAGCCAATGCTCTGCATCGGACGAATGTCTTCAAACTTGGCAAGCTCAGGTGGTGGATTCAAATTATGCTGAATGAATTGCTCTGCCAAGCGCTCTGCCAGCCGGGCGTGAGGCTGACTATCGGTGGCGCGAGCATACTGAGCCATCGCGATTGCCGCAAAACTCTCTGAGAAAGCGTATCGACGCTTGCGAATCGGCTGCCCAGCCTGCGTCACATGAAACCACATGCGACCATCAATGGGATCAATGCAACGTTCTTGAATAAACCGGATACCGAGTTCGGCCGCTGCGAGCCATTCCGATTTCGGTTCAACGGTGTTATACAGCTTTCCCAGTAGCCAAGCAAAACGACCCTGCTGCCAAACGCCTTTGTCGGAATCAACTAAGCTGCCGTCGCGAGCCAGCGACATGGTGTATCCACCGTAGTCGTGATCCAGCGCGTGCTTTAACCAGAATGGCAGCGTGTCGTTCAGCAAACCATCGCGATACGCGTCACGAAGTGACGATGGTCGCTGAAGCAACAGGTAGTCGTCTGCGGAATTCATCTCGGCCTTAGCTCCTTCTCAGGCAAATCCGCGACACGCTTTTACTTGTCCAAATGAATGCGAGCACCGATATCACGAAGCGCGGTTAGCTGCTCCTCAGTCTTACCGCCCATGGGATTGCCCTTAAGGTAGATGCGCCAGAACGGTGCAAAGCGTTGTCCTTTGTCACCCTTTGCCATTTCGACCAAAACACCAAGATCGCTAAGGCGATTGTTCTTCAGGTTTAGATACTTTAGCTCCGTCAACGGCTTCAGAAAGCTCAAGTCCTTGATGCGGCAGTCACGAAGGTCGCAAGAGCTGAGCCACTTGAGACTTCCGACAGGTGTGAAGTCTTTCACCGGATTGCCAGCGAGATACAGCGTCCACACCTTCGGTAAGTTTTCGACAACCTTGATGTCTTCGATTGTATTGTCACTCAGGTAGAGCGAACGCATGTTGGTCATCTTCTGGAGTGCCGAAAGGTCTGTTACTGCATTACGCGACAACTCTAGATACTGAACGCGTTCCAATTCGGCGAGCGGACTTATATCCTCGATTTCGTTGCCAGCCAGATTAATCGACTGCAGAAGCTTCAAACCTGCGAGCCGAGACACATCCTTGATACTGTTGTTTTCGAGATCGATCTCTTGGACGGCAATGCAATGTTCCAAGCCCGTCAGATCCTTGATCTCCTTGCCCTTGGCGTGGACTTGAGAGATGTTGCGGACATCATCCTTTGTGATCGGCTGTTTGTTGTAACGCTTAGCAAAAACTTCTTTCCGCACCGCGTCTTCAAGCGCTTTGTCTGGAAAAATGCTTTGTGCCCAACAAGGCGAGCACGCGAGCAGAAGAAGGAATGCGACGCAGTTGGAACGAGCAAAAAAAAGGTAATTCATTTCGACTAGTTCGGGCTGGGGGAATGTAGTGAGATGAGCCAGAGGAGTACACTTCCGCTACCTCCAATGCTCCAGAATATATGGTAATCGCATCCCATTCCCGCTGCCATTCCCTGGACGGCTCGAGCAATCGAGCTTTGAGGTAGGGGGCACCCGAGTCCGCTGTTTTCTATTCGCCCGGCTCAACTCAAACGGCCATTCAATTCGTGAAACTATCCCCAAGCTCAACATATAGGCAATACCCCTTTACGAGGGTGGAAAAAGCAAAGGAATGACGCGCCCACCCCCGGATGTGTGTCATAATTCTCTAGATTCGTTTTGCAGCACAGTTTTGCCAACTCCGGCGGTATTGGTCCTTGAATATCTTGCTGACAGCCTTTGAGCCCTATGGTGACTGGAACGAAAATTCCAGTTGGCTGACGCTTATGGAATTCTTGAGGGAGTCGCCCGCAAATCTCAACCTAGTAACGCGTCGCTATCCGGTAGAGCTCCAAGCTCTGAAAGAAAGGCTCGCGAAAGATCTTGAGGAGCGTTTCGACGCGATTCTTCACCTCGGCCAGGCCCCAGGTAGCTCTTCGATTCAGCTCGAATCCATCGCGCTGAACGTAGCTTGTTGTGTCCAAGATCAAGGTGAAGAGCTTCCGCCAATTGAGCCAGAAGGGCCACTAGCGTTTAAGAGCCGGATGCCATTGGGGCGTTGGGCGGAACTACTTCGTGCTGAGAAAATTCCGGCAAGCGTCTCGTACCATGCTGGCACATTCTTATGCAACGCGACCATGTACTTGTCGCATCTGTCCTACGAAAAAGACACCGCTGCTCCATTCATCGGCTTCGTGCATTTACCACTCGCCACCGAACAAGTCGCTGCGTCGCAGCGTCCCACCGCGTCACTACCAATTAAGACGATGGCACAAGCCTTAGAACTACTCTTAGTTGATTTGGCTGACTGTCATTCTGCCTTGCCGAAGAAACGCTCTCGCGCATCCCGACCTTGATTCGTCACACAAAAGAAAAACCGTCGCCAACTCGAAGGAACTGGCGACGGCATTTGAAACGTTGGGAATAAATGCCAAGATCTCGATTAGATCAACTTGGTCGTGCCGGGAATCGCATGCTGAGGCTTTGGCAGTTCGCCGTCCCAAGCGAGGTTTTTCGGATAGAGGTCCAGTTTCGATTCCTTGGTGAGGAAATCCCAGGTAACTTCTTGACCAGTGTAGGCAGCCATACGGCCCATGACTGCGGTCAGTGAGCTGTCTGCGGTTTGCTTGAGTTCGACAATGGGCTTACCAGCGCGAATCGAATCCACTAGGTCCTTGTGCTCTTGCTTGTAGGCGTCACCGATCGAACCTGCTTGCTCCCATATCTTCTTGCCATCGTAGTCCGTGATATAAGACCCCCGACTCATGGCGCCGATATGGCAGATTCCTTCGGAACCGTAAACTACGTTACCATTGTCACTCTTGCTACCGGGGATTTGTCGGCACATGAATGAGAGTGTCTTGTTGCCCGGATAAACATAGTCAATCGATACGTTGTCCCACATTTCGCTGTCATCGGGACGTGTGAAACGTCCGCCAGATCCGTAGGCTGTGAGCGGGTTTGATCCCATGACCCAGTTCATTGCGTCGATGTTGTGCACCGCTTGCTCGGCGATTTGATCGCCACTAAGCCAGATAAAGTGCATCCAGTTGTTCAACTGATACTCGGCGTCACTCATGCCTTCTTTGCGATTGCGGTACCAGATTCCCGTGGAACAATAGCGTGACTGAGCACTGACGATATTCCCAATAATCCCCTTGCGAATCTCTTCGATTGCCCCGATATAGTTCGCCTGGCGACGGTACTGAGTTCCGGTGACGATTCCAGTCTGGTTCTTTTTGGCGAGCTGATCTGCCTTGAGGCAAACTCGGTAGCCAGCCGGATCAACACAGCTCGGCTTCTCCGCAAAAACGTGCTTGCCGGCTTCAACGGTTTCCAAGATGTGATAGGGTCGGAAACCCGGAGATGTGGTCAAGAATACCAAGTCAATGTCGGATCGCTCCAAAATCTTCTTGTAACCCTCCAATCCGTCATAAACTCGGTCTGGGGCCACATCAACCTTGTCTGGGTGACGTCGTGAAATCTGCGTGATCGTGTTAGCGCATTTGTTGGCATACAAATCCGAAGCAGCGACTAACTTGACATTATCGTTGGTCGAAAATGAGTCATTCAGAGCCCCAGTGCCGCGTCCACCACAGCCGACGATTCCGATCCGAATGGTTTCCTCTGCGGAAGCTTTGACCTCGGAGGAACTATGAACCATGGTCGCTGCCGCAGAAATCGATGCGGTAGTGGCAATAAACTTACGTCGTGAGTTGGCAGAAGAATCCTGGGCCATATTGTGAGCTCCACTAGAAGTTGGATGGTGGCGTAATCAAGGAGGGAGTATTGAGTGTACCCCAGGTCCTCGCCGACTGGAACGGTTCGACCACCGAATACCTTCGTCGCCCCTACGGTGGCACTTCCTTCGCCTGGTGCGTGCTAAACTGAAGCGAGGATAGGGGCGAATATTCTGGAGTAATAAAGTCTGCCAAAACATGCTATTCAAAAGATGCTTTGCTTTTCTAGTGATTTGCTGCTGTTTGCTGTTGCCGACAGGTGCCATAGTAGCATCGGCTCAGGAACGGAGGGCTGAGGGCTTTCGACGTTACGAAGGCAAATACATCGAACTGCTGACAGACCTGCCTGATCGAGCCGATGTGAACGTCGAACTCGAGCAGCTCCCCAAGGCTTTTGATGCGGCCATGCCGCTTTGGTGCAAATACTTTGGCGTCGAACTTGCCGAGGTAGAGGACTGGCGCGCGAGCGCCTGCATCATGCTCGAGAAAGGGCGTTTTCGTGAAGCGGGGTTGATTCCAGCTGGCGTGCCCGAATTTCCATACGGTTTCCAGTACTACGACCAGCTCTTCGTGAGTGAGCAGCCGAGTGCGTACTATCGCAGGCATCTATTGATACACGAGGGCACGCACTGGTTCATGAGCCATCACTTTGGGGCTAATGCTCCTCCATGGATTATGGAAGGAATGGCCGAGTGGTTTGGTACGCATCGTTGGAACTTAGAGACTCAACAACTTGATTTGAGCATTATTCCTACTGACAAAACGCTCGTTCCATACTGGGGCCGAGTTCGAAAAATCCGTGAACAGCTTGAAGCTGGCACTGCTCCAAGCCTTGAAGATATCATGCAATATGACAACACTGCGCACCTAAGTGTTGATGCTTACGCGTGGAGCTGGGCCGCAGTCGTGTTCATGGTAAATCATCCGGACACGAAAGAAGCGTTTAGCGAAGTCCTTCAACAGCCGATGCGGCCAGACATGACTCAAACGCGTTGGCTTTTCGAAAAGCTGAAAGCGCGCTGGTCATCAATTCGAGAACAATGGAACGCATTTACGAGTGACTTAGACTATGGTTGGTCGCCTCAAGGTGGAATGCTCACGATTTCGAACAATCCCACTAAGCTCGTGGGAAGCTCAACACCGATAACGATTCATTCGGATCGCTCGTGGCAAGCAAGTAACGTCTACGCCGCCGCCGGCAACAAAATCCGCATTCGTGCCACAGGATCATACGAAGTTGCGCAACTCCCCAAACCTTGGATTTGCTTCGCTGATGGAGTCACGCTCGAATACTACCGTGGTCAGCCGTTGGGGCGTTTGATGCTGGCGATCTCAACACCGCGAAACAAGCCAGTCGCAACGCAACAAATCACCATCATGCCTTTGGCCACCGAAGCAGTGGTGGAGATGCCTCAGACAGGCGAGCTACACTTCCGGGTTAACGAGGCAAGTCTTGAAATAGGCGACAATCAGGGACAACTGACAGTTCAAATCGAACTGCTTGAAAAGTAGCAGATTCGAAACAGCTTTAGCCGCCTGCAAAAATCAATGCGGACCTTCTTCTCGCAAAATTGCATCTAGGGTGGGTATTCTTGATAAATCGCAAGAAAAAAGGCAATCCTAGAACCACCCTCGTCCTTGGTTATCGAGGATAATCCCAAAATCGCCTTAGGTCTCCGGCAATTTCAACTAGTTCGATTTTGCCCCCGTCGAACCAACCTTGTTTGCTTTCAACCGATTAAAGTATAGATTCGAGGCAATGAATAAGCTTCCCAAATATACCGCGAAAGCAAGTTTATTCAGGATAGAATTGCGATCCTAGCCTTAACCAAAGGATATTTTCCCAAACAAAATGTAGACGAGTTTTGCTCGCCTTTTCTTGATTTATCGTTGGCTTCTCTGCGTTCTCACCAGAGACAAGCATGCACCTCAACGATTGTCCCAAAGTTTGTGGCATGGCATTATTCCATCGCCAGTGATGGCCCAGGCTACGAAAGAGTTTATCACTCCGTCTAGGTGCAAGCTTCTAACAAGTTTCCAGAGGACGAAGGCGAGCTTTGTGCCACACGAACGGAAGGAAATCGGTCGCAAGCTATGCGGCTTTGCTTTTATCTTCGGCCCTCATGCCCGCCCAGCGGCGAAGGGTCCGCGTGTTCTTATAAAGCATTCCTTGCCAGTACTTGGGGTTTCGCCAGCGAGAGACAAGTCTAATTGGTGGTATGATCCAATCTTTTTTCTGAATCCGATCATGCATCACGGCAGGATGAGTTCCACGAAAAGGTTCACAAGTCGTTGGCTGGAGCTCCACCTCTTGTATGTGCTCCTGCCCCGGAGTGACTAGTCGACCATCATACAAGCTTGAAAAGTAGTCCAGCTTGGCTGTCATGTTCTCGGGCGGTTTCACATAGCTATAGTGATAAACCCATGCGCCGGTAGTAGCACTTCTCAGCTTGCGACCGTCGATACGAAAGCCGCATGCGTCTCCCCAGGACTGGACACCAACTCCTGGGCGGATAATTCGAATTTGCTTGCGATAGGGCAGTGGATCTCGAATCCCGTAGTCGGAAACGAAGTGATGGTAACGAAAACTGAGACCTTGGATCGCGGGTCGCCCGAGATTGCGTTTCATCGATTTCGCGATCGAATCCAGATCGTTCTCGTGAAGCACTTCATCCGCCTGCAGGTAGACGAGCCAGTCACCTTCACAGTGGTCCATGGCGATATTGGTCTGCTGAGCCAAAACCGTTCCGCCGCGACGCTGATTGTCATCCCAAACCGTATCGACAATCCGTAACTTGCATGAACCAATGGACTCGATGAGCTCCCGCGTCCCGTCGTCGCACTGCCCAACCGCAACTAGGAATTCATCAACGAGCGGCAAGGCTGAGCAAATGCTCTCCACTACTGGGTAATCGTAGCGAATTGCATTGCGAACGATGGTAAAGCCTACGACTCGCATTGTCTGTAGAATCCAAACTAAAAGGTGCTTATCTGAATGCTAACGGAAATCTTTAGGCAACTCGAGCCAACTTCGGCTTATCGGCGGCCGGCTCTATCTGCGTCAATGTCAATGCGTACACCTGAGAAACACTAATTTCGTGCATACATCGATGATGACTTAGAGGACAAGTGGCCTCATAGCAGGGCTGGCAGTCTAAGTTCAAATACACCTGCTGTTCAGGTTTGTTGTACGTGGTGGTCCAGAGCGGTGCGGTCGAGCCGAACAATGTGACAACAGGCCGGTTCAAGGCCACTGCCATATGCCGCGCACCACTATCCGTCGTCACCACTGCAGCAGCTCGCTGCAGAACTCCACGACTCAGTCCAAGCGGCAAATTATCAACCACTCCCATGCTACGCACATTGGGATGCGAAGCCAAAGCAACCGTATCTGCTGCCGACTGACGCTCGCCAGGACCACAATGAAGAAGCACTTGAAGATCCGTTTTTACCGCCAAACGCGTCGCCAGCTCCGCTACTTTCTCCTTTGGCCAGACACGGGATCCATCTTTCGCCGAATTGCTGTTGATAACAACCGTAGGAAGCGAAGATGAGAATCCAAGCTTGCTCCAGAGTTGGTCTGCAAGTTCCTGATCCTGAGGCGTGACACTTAGCTGCATTGCCCGGGACTGACTTTCACAGCCCAACCATTCAGCCTGCTTTAAGTAGTAGTCGATCGCGCTGACAGGAGTAGGACCAGACTCGTTCTTGGGGACCGGAAGCGCGTCCGTCAGCAACCAAGCTCGACCATCTCTTCTGTAGCCGACCCGCCGTGGAATACGTGATGCAAAAGCTACGGCGGCGGACCAGAATGAATTCGGCAAAATCAATATCGTGTCGCACTTGCTCTTACGAAGCTCGTGCATCAGCAAGGACCTTGAGACACTATGAGCCACACGTTGCTTGCCTCGTCGGTGGACTAGAATGCGCCGATCAAAGTAATCCACATCCACAGTATTTGGTAAGAGCTCATCAACCAAGCTCGACATGACGCCCACCAACCGAGCATTTGGAAACCCTTGCCGCAGAGAGCGCAGGGTTGGCGTCGCCATGCAGGCATCGCCAATCCAGTTCGGCATGATGACAGCAATTGTTGGAGTCTTACTGATCGGCGGAGAGGAGTCTGAGGTCAATGTTGCGTCTGGGGAAGAATCCATTCCTACGAGGTATGTATATTCACACCACTTGAGAGACCGTTCTCAGGCAGTTGGAACCTCGGTAGCCTCAAGGGCGAGACTACCGGAACATCATATTGCCTTAGCAAGCAACAGAACAAGAGATCTTAGGAT
>PKCQ01000659.1 GCA_002862265.1 Planctomycetaceae bacterium
AGTGCGAGGCGACGCAGCCACTAACTCGAGAACCATCGTCAGCACGAACGAGATCGCATCTCCAGCTGAGATTGCGACCGCCATTCGCGACGCGATCAATGATCCTGGCGTTCAGTCTCGTATCAACGTGAAGGCATCGGGCGCAGGTGGTGAGGAGACCGCTCCGATCACGGACGCTCGAGTTCACTTGTATGGTCGCGCTGCGGGCGAGTTTGGCAAGCTAGGCGTTCAGTACCACAGCGGCTCGAGTGATCAGAACACGCTACGTGATCAAGGCCAAGTCTTGATCAGCAATAACTTCATTCGACACTCCAGAGACTATGGAGTCTGGACGGAGCACGGTCAGCGAACATTCGATCCGCGTGACAATATTAGTTCTATTTGGCCTCTCGCCGGCTCGTCCATGTCCAGTCGACCTGCCACTGGCAACACCGCACAGGGTGCGATTCGGAACCTGCGTGAGCCAAACAATGAAGTGCTCGGAGGTTTTGCACCTGGCATCGTAGTTGAGAACAACGTTCTTGAGAGTGGTGGACTAGGTGGCGTTCATGTTGCCGGTGAGCACCCAATCTTCATGATTTCTGCAGCCTTCATTCCGGGCTGGCGAGACAATCCCGATACGCAAGGTGACCACAGTACTGGTACAAGCACCGACCCTGCGGACCACTTCGGTACCTTGGTCGAAGACGGACTTGCGATGACGATTTCGGGCGGACGAACGACCGTCGATTTCGAGTTTGAGGACATGGCGGCTGATGGCGGTGGTGGAGATGGATACGCAGACACCAACGTTCCGATTTGGTATCGCCGTGATGGCGGTGCAGCTTACTTGCGTGGCTCTGCAGGTACGGTTGGTTTCAGTGCTTTGGAAACCATGCAAGCGATCCGCGATGCGATTCACGGTAGTATTTTGACAACAAACGGGACGACGCAGACAGTAAAAGCAACTGTAGCACCGTCCTTGTTGCCAGAAGCTCTACTTAATCCCGGTATTGGGCCATCCGCTGGATTTATCAACTACTTCAATAACCCGGCTGTCTTCATCGAAGGCGTTTCGTCAATTGAGTTCGGCTCTAGGAACCCATTCAATTTGCAACGCATTGATGCGGCAGAAACACCGCAAGCATTCGCGCGGATAGTAAACAATACCGTGTATGGCAATGACGGCCGAGCTTCACTCGATGGTTCGGACCGATCGGCTGAAGAGCCCAATGACTTCATCCGAGAAGCGACTCAGACTTGGCAAGGCACTGGGCATAATCCACAGACTTACACTGCGACAGCGACCTTGGCTGGAACAGATGTAGACATCTATCAATTCAAGCTAGATATCGGCGAGCGAGTGCGAATCGACATCGATACACCAGCTGGTACATCGGACTTAGATTCGCTGCTCCAGATTTTTGATGAAAGTGGTATTCGGCAAACACTATTAGATGGTGCTGGCAACGAAGTGAACTTCATCGACAACGCCGCCGCTCCAGGTGAAGATCTTGGGTTGGACCCATATCTTGACTTCACTGCGACAAGACCTGGTGTTTACTACGTCGCAGTCAGCGGCAGTGGAAACGTAGAGTTTGATCCTTTGTCCATGGCAGGAAGGACCGACGCGACAACCTCTGGGCAATACGATATCAACTTACAGGTACTTCACCCGCAGGAATTCACCGTCACGGTGCAAGACCCAAGTGCTTATCCAGCTGGAAGCTTCTTCCGCGTGTATCAGGTTGCAGACTTTGCTGACGGAACAAACTTCCGCGAGTTTGAGTTTGTTGATGGTGGCGGCGGAGCGAACAATGGAAGAATTCCAATCAACATTGACTACGCGGAATTCCGAGTTTCGGATGTTGCTCGCGCGATCGCTGGGGCAATCTCTGCTGCAGGGATGGGAAATGCACAGGCCTTAAGCAATGGCAACTTTAATGATGCTAGCCCTCTAGCCGGCGTTACTGCCACAGCTCTAGGCGGTATCGACGGAGTTGAAGCTGGCTTGCAGCTGTTTGGAGGACGTCCCGATGGACTCGATGGGAGTCACTCTAGTCGCGGGATCGGGCATGACCGAACCGATTCGGCCGAAATAAGTGGTACTTCGGACGGAGCTGGTACACAGGAGCGTTTTGTTGTCATTGAGAACGCAGCATGGGTCGAAGGCCGAGGAGTGATTCAGGTCAATCCAGATTTGAACGCTAGCAGTAATGTTGATCAATTGCTGCCTGAGTCTGGAGTCCTCGTTTCGGGTGGTAGTTCACCAACTCTGATGAACAACGTGTTTGTCAATGTGCAAACGCCGATCTTCTCAGAGGGCGGGACAAAGCCAGGTGAAGTGATTGTCGGTGGTTCGGCATACCAGTTCTCACAAGGTGCACCGACGAATGTACCTAACACCGGACTCGACTTTAATTTTGTCTTGCCAAACGATCACGTTGTGTTTGAAAACGCTCAGGCAAGTGTATTCTTACCCGCCCCAAATTCACTGATCATCGACAGTAGTATGGATTCGTTGGAAGAGCGAGAGAGCTTCCGCACGATTAAGGAAGCCGTCGGAATCGATATCTCGCCGGTTCTTGCACCAACTCGCGATGCCACAGGTCAGCTACGCGTGGATGATCCATCTGTGTCTCCACCGAACAGCACTGGTTCGGATGTCTTTAAAGATCGCGGTGCACTGGATCGAGCTGACTTTATTGGTCCTGTAGCTGAAGCCCTGCGACCGCTTGATAATGATTCGCGGGGTGATGACCAAGACGCAACGGTTTCGGTAATTCAGCTTGAGAGCGGCGTATTCCCCGAATTCCGCGTACAGCTAGTTGACGCCAGTGCGATTCGACCAGCACGTGGAATCAATGATCGTGGGCAAGCAGTAACGTTGTTCGAGAACGGACGCCTACTGATCGAAGGATTCGACTACAGCTTCTCTTACAACAGCACAACCAGCGAGCTAATCTTTACGCCTCTAGCCGGTGTTTGGAAGAACGGTGCGGTTTACGAAATCGCGATCAACAACCGAGATCGCTTCGTAATTGAAGCTCCCTCGGGTGACGCATACGCCGACGGCGACAGCTTCACCATAACTGACACATCCAGTGGTAATGTATTCTTTGAGTTCGATAGTGGCTATGAACTGCAAGTCCCTCAAGGGCTTTCGATGCAGATTCCTTTAGCTGGTGGAGCTCAAGGCGGCATTGCTGATGGCGATCGATTCTCATTAATAATCAGTGGTGTGACCACGACCTTTGAATTCGACCGTAATAACAACCTACTCCCTGGCAACGTTCCAATCACTTTCGCCTATGGTGACACCCAGGAAGAAATCATTCAGAAGATCGTTACAGCGATTCAAGGCAGCAGTGTTGCTGTAGCACCAAAGGCAGTCGAAGGCGGAACACTATTCTTCGGCTCGGAGACAGGTGCTCAGCTTGACACAAACTTCACTAAGATTGATCAGCCTGCAACGACTGCTGCACTGCGAATACCAACCCTCGGGCCTCGTCCTGGTGGAGTCGTCGACGGTCAGACCTTCGTAGTCAGTGATGGTGCCCGCTCGATTACATTTGAGTACGAAACCATGGGTGGAGTCACTCCTGGCAATACATTGGTAGATATTTCGACCGCATTGATTGCGGAAGACGTGGCCAACGCGACACTGGTTGCAATCAATAACAGCGGACTGAATCTGAACGCGACTCTCGTGTCTCCATTGCTAATTCACCTTGGATTAAGTGACAATGGCTCGGTAGATGCGGCGACGTCTGGCCTGACTGCCGTGGGTGTAGCTCGCACACTCGGTGACGGACAAACCTTTACGGTTTCGACACTTACCGGCTCCGCAACTTACGAGTTCGATAACGATGGTTCAGTCGCGGCTGGCAACGTTGCGATCCCAGTAGCAATCACGGATACCGAAGGCGAAATTGGGGACCGTATTGCATCGGCAATCGTCGGCTCATCTCTTGGACTGAGCCCAACTCACGTCGGTGGCGGCAAAGTTTCCATTGGCGGCACTGTCGATGACCAAGTCGATGTGTCGAACTCGCAATTGGGGCTATTTGGTGAACCAGGTGTTCGTCCTGGAACAAGACTGAACGTGTTCGGTCCCCTTCTGCTGTCCGTACCGAACAGCGGTGGAGCAAACATTCCGGACAACGCAACCTTCGTTATCAATGCAAACAATCAGACCGTTGTGTTTGAGTTCGACTCAGACGTTAGCGGCCCATCGTTGCCTGGCAACGTCACTATCAACTTTGACGGATTGACCACGCAAGCTGATTTGACTCTGGCGATCATCGCAGCGATCAACTCTTCCAGCCTGGGAATCACAGCCAGCAACCAAGGCGCCGGGGTTCTGAGTGTTGGAGCTCTGCAGGCCGGCGATGTCATTCTTAACGATTCGACTCTGACGACCTCCCGTGGCGTCGTGAGCGACGGTGAAGTCTTCTCCATTAGCAACGGTGTAGATCGCATTACCTTTGAATTTGAGAACGCAGATTTGGGTAATGGATACAATCTGGGCAACGTGCCAATCTTGTTCAACAGCACCAGCACTTCTCAGAGTGTTATCGAAAGCATAAAGGCCGCTATCGAAAGCACGTCACTTGGTCTTAGCCCGACCTTGCTCGACTCAAGCACTCTTCAATTGAACGATACTCCTCGATTTAGCACTGATGTTTCAGCAGCCCCCACATTGCTGCAAACAGGAGTTCCAGGCGGTGCGAAGCCAGTGAAGTTTATTCGGCACCCAAGCTTCACTGGTTCCGACATGAAGCAAGCTATCGTGGCTGCTATCAATGCCTCCACAGATACGAACCTTATTGCCGCTGACCGTGGTGGTAATACGCTGTTTGTTGAAAATGCTCTGAATGTCAGCCCAGGAATTGGCAGCTTCTTCCTGCAAGGGGTCGCTGACTTGGCTGGTAATCTGCTTCAGGCAAACCGCATCAACAACGAAACGCAATTCACCATCCTGATGCCGGGTGTTGCTCTGGATTACGGTGACGCGCCTGATCCTTTCACAACAACCTCTGGTCGTTACCCGACTCAGCATGAAAACGATGGTGCACGACACGTTGTTGGAACCGATGCCTTGCTCGGTGCGACGATTACCGCAGAGCCGGATGGCCAACCTACGCCGCTCGGCGACGGGGACTTGGACGATGGTGTTACCTTCGGTGCGAATCTGCTGCAGCCTGGTGTGTTCAATCGTAATGTGTTCACATCGATTGATGTAACTCTCTCATCGCCTGGTTTTGTCGATGCTTGGATTGACTTCAATGCGGATGGCGACTGGGATGATCCAGGAGAACAAATTCTCCGATCCGAACTATTCGACGGACGTAGCCTGTCGCAAACCTTCATGGTAACGGTGCCATCGACTTCACCTGTGCCCAATGGCCCCACTACCACTTTTGCTCGCTTCCGTAGTAGCACGACAGGTGGCTTGATTCCGACTGGACTCTCAGTTGGCGGTGAAGTTGAAGATTATGCGGTAACAATTGTTCCCGGCGATCCACCGGTAGCAGTCAACGATACCTACAAAGTGAATGAAGACGCGACGCTGACCACCACGGACAGCACAGGCACAACGACGCCAAACTTCACAAGTGATGACGGTATTGCCGCAAACGACACCGATCCAAATGGCGACAGCCTAGCAGTGGTTGTAATTGACCCACCGCAGCATGCTTCGCTGTTTCTAATGGATTCCGATGGAACGTTTACCTACACGCCTGAGGCAGACTTCAGCGGAACTGACACCTTCACTTATCGTGTCAACGATGGAACATTGGCTTCCAACAACATTGGAACCGTTGTGATCAACGTGGCCGAAGTCAACGACGCACCGGTCGCGGCCAACGACAGTCTTGTCATCAACGAAGACGAGTTGCTAGACATTAGCGAAGCAGACTTATTGGCAAACGACAGTGCAGGTCCTGGAAACTCTGAGGACTCGCAGACTCTGACAATCACTTCTGTGAGTAGTGTTTCTGCTCAGGGTGGTACGGTTCAGATCGACAACGGTCGCGTCAAATACTTGCCGCCTAGCGATTTCAGCGGCGTCGATACCTTTGTCTATACGGTTACCGACAACGGTACGACGGCAGGAGCCGCGGCCCCACTAAGTGCATCGGCAACAGTGACTGTTACAGTCCTGGACAAGAACGATGCTCCGACCCCAGGCAATGATTTTCTGACGACGCAAGAGGACACTCCCGTAAGCGTTTCGACTGATGATTTGATCAGCAACGACAGCCCTGGACCGGGGAACGAATCGACTCAGGTGCTGCAATTCAAGTCTGCTGCAACGACCAGCCTGAACGGTGGTACAGTTTCCGTGGACACCAACAGTGGCCTGGTAACCTACACGCCGCCTGCCGACTTTGTTGGAACTGACACGTTTACTTACGTCGTTGGAGACAACGGCCTCAGTGGTGGTCTGCCTGACCCGGCCGAAGCAACTGGAACGGTGACGGTTACTGTCACCGGAGAAAATGATGCTCCGCGTATTGCAGCTCCGTTCGGTGTTGTCACAATTCAGGAGGATGCTCCAGCACGCATCATCAACCTCAATGACATCTTTGTCGATCCGGACGTTGCTACGAGCGGTGATGTACTCACCTTCACGATCGTCGACAATGATAATGCCTCGCTAGTAACTCCTGTCATCACTGGCTCGCAATTGCAACTGCAGCTTGAGGCGGATCAAAATGGCCAGGCATTGGTCGTAGTCAAGGCTGAGGATGCGGCTGGGCTTTCGATCCAAGACACTCTGACGCTGACAGTTGTCCCTGTGAACGACGCACCAAGATTGGTGCAGGCGTTGCCAGACATCACCACTGACGAAGATGTGGACCCTGCGGTAATTACCTTGGCCCCAGACTTCTTCTTCGATCCAGATGTGACGCTCAACGGCGACTTACTGACGTTCTCAGTCATTGGCAACAGCAATCCAGCCTTGGTCACTCCTGTCGTCGCAGGTAACCAACTGGCACTGCAGCTAACTGCCAACCAATCGGGTACTGCGGTGATTAGCATCAGAGCCGAAGATACCGAAGGTCAAGCGATCATCGATACCTTTAACTTGACCGTGAATCCGGTAAATGACGTGCCTGTCACGATGCCAGACAGCTATGTGGTGCCACAAGGAACTGAGCTAGTCACTACCGACCCACGCGGCTCGATTCCAGGCACGGAAAACGATGGTGTCTTGGCAAATGATGTCGATCCAGAAGGTGCGACGTTGAGTGCACTGTTGGTTGACGCTCCTGCTCATGCCAGCAGCTTTACACTGAACGCGAACGGAACGTTTACCTACCAGCACGACTTCTCTGCTGGTCGGCAACTCGACTTCTTCACTTACATCGCATCGGATGGAATTGGTCAAAGTACCACGACGACGGTCACAATTGAGATTGCTCCCCCGCCACCGCCGCCGCACCAGAATCCATCCGATCCATTCGATGTAAACGCAGATGGCTTCATCAGCCCGATCGACGCGTTGCTGGTGATTAACTTCCTGAACACGACAGGTGCCGTTCCGGTTGCTGGTCTGCCTAGTCCACCTCCTTATCGGGATGTCAATGGCGACAACTTCATCACGCCAATCGATGCCCTGAGCGTCATCAACGAGTTAAACCAGAACTCGGCTGGCAACGGCGAAGGCGAGTTTGTTGATGGCTCCTTTGCTTATCCATTGCATTTATTCGGTTCGGAGTACGTGTTTGCTGCTAGCGAAAACCGTCGCATTGGAATGCGTGACGTGCAGCGTGAAGACAGCATGGTTTATGGTCCTGCCCTTCCGATGACTGATGTTGTGTTCGCTGAGGTAGCTGCTGCTGACACGGTGCCGGCTGATACGAGTTGGGTTGAAAATGAAGCTGACGAACAGGAAACGCACCTAGCATTGGACCAACTACTGGAAAGCGAGTTCGGCGAAAATCTGTCATAATGATGACTGGGAGCAGGCAGTTGGATGCTGTGCTGCCCGTTGATCTTGGCGGCTTGCAACCCACCAAGTCACAGGCAACGCCTGAACCCCAAGGAGTGACTTATCACGTCAACCTGCCAAAACAGACTCTCCTGGCGAGAGTTACAAAACTAACTTTTTTCCGGCTCAGGTCCACGAGTGATCACCGCTTGGCGCCTTGAGTCGTATCCGTGTCATTAGGCCCCTTTGGTGCCAACGATGTCACGAAAACTTATCATAAAAATACTTACTTCAACCTGAGTGACCATAAGGTAAGTCGAATGGCTAGCCACAATCCAGCCCGTCCAGTTTCCTCCGTCTACGAGAAGCAACTGCGACGCAACCGTTTGCGCAAGATTCTGATTGAAACTCTGGAGCGAAGAGAGCTCTTGGCTTCGGACTTGGCATTCACTGCCTTTGCCGATGGCACCGACGACGCTTATATCCAGCAGTTCAAGCAAACCGGCGGCGTTGACCCAACAACCGCCACTGGGCGCTGGACGAACAACGAAGTCACTTGGAGCATCGTTCCGGACGGCACCATCGACAGTGCTACGGGTGATCCTTCGAACTTGATCGCCTTTATGGATGCGGTCTATGGACGTGGGGACAACGGTGCTCTTCAAGATCGTCCTTGGTTCCCGCTCTTTGAGAGCGCCTACGAGAGTTGGAGTAACGTCAGTGGCATCAACTTCACTTACGAGGCGGCCGATGACGGGGCCCCAATTGATCAGACAAGCATTGGTGATGCTGGAGTTCGAGGTGATATTCGTATCGGTGGTCGCGATATCGATGGCAACTTCAACTCTCTTGCATTGAATTATGCAGCAAGCGATGGTGGCGCTTCAGGTCTCGACGGTGACATGATCATCGACACCAACGATGCATGGTTCGTGGTCAACGCGGAAGATGCAAGCGCCGAAAACCGCTTCTTGGCTAACCTAATTACGCAGCAAACCGGCCATGGTCTCGGCCTAGGGCATCGTATTAATGCGGATGGTGACAAGCTGATGGAGCACACCGTCACCAATGTCTTTGCAGGTCCGCAGCACGACGACATTCTTGGCGCTCAACGCATTTACGGTGACAGCGACGAAGGCAATAACAATCCTGGCTCGGCGACGCAACTTGGCAATCTCGGGAACGGAAGTGTTCGCATAGCTGGCAATTCAATTGATTCCAACGCCGATACTGATTGGTATGGTTTCCGAATTCCTTCGAACGGCAAGATGACTTTGGCATTAAGTCCAACCGGTGAAATCTATGACGCCGGCGACGATGGCGGTGCTGTTTCAAGTTTAAATACGCAACGCAACATGTTGCTTGGCTTCCGCGTCATAGACGGGGCGACCATGACTACGCTCGTTTCTGGAACAGCGGCCAGTTTTGGTGATTCGGTATCCATTACCGACTTTTCTCTTCCGCGGACTGGGCCGGATGGTTATCTGATCGAGGTTACTGGCGCTGGTGCAGACATCCAGCAGTACAACCTGGACATCACGCTCTCGGACATTTCGACTGACCTCCAAGTCGGCCCGACACTTCTTTCCGTGTCGCCTAACGTGGGTGAGATCTTCAGCTTCAACCGTATCAACCAAGTCACGGAGGGGCCAAACGAGCTAACGTTGCGTTTCGACCGTGAGCTTTCTGATGCAGCGCTAGCAGGGTTCCAAATTCACCGCAGCGGCAAGGATCTTGAGTTCGATAACGGAAATGATGTGGCCATCACGCCAGGCTGGATTGGATTTGGCGAAACACGCCGGATCATCAAGGCGCGTTTTGCAAGTCCACTCGTTGATGATCTGTATCGCATCGAAGTGCTACAAGCAGGCATAACCGACACAGATGGCAATGCGCTCATTCCGCGAGTTGACGGAACCGATCGCGACGACCCGATCT